>JBIKQY010000118.1:0-7242 GCA_044349465.1 Limnohabitans sp.
GGCTTTGGCAATGTGGGCGGCATCGCCGCCAAGCTGTTTGCCCAGGCCGGTGCCGCGGTGGTCGCGGTGCAAGACCATGGCGGCACGGTTTACAAGGCATCTGGCCTGGACGTGCCAGCCTTGCTGCGCCACGTCAGTGAGCACGGCAGCGTCCAGGGTTTTGAAAATGCCGAGATCTTGCCCGATGCGCAGTTCTGGGGCGTGGATTGCGACATCCTGATCCCCGCTGCGCTGGAGCAACAAATCACCGCCGAAAACGCCCACCAAATTCAGGCTCGCATGGTGATCGAAGGGGCCAACGGCCCCACCACCCCCGAGGCCGACGACATCTTGCACGAGCGGAGCATCCTGGTCGTGCCCGATGTGATTGCCAACGCCGGGGGCGTCACCGTCAGCTACTTCGAATGGGTGCAGGATTTTTCGAGCTTCTTTTGGAGCGAAGACGAGATCAACGCCCGCTTGGTGCGCATCATGCGAGAGGCCTTTGCCACCATTTGGCAGGTCGCCGACGAACACCGGGTCAGCCTGCGCACAGCCACCTTCATTGTGGCTTGCACGCGCATCTTGCAGGCGCGTGAGTTGCGAGGTTTGTACCCCTGATCATCCTTTGTAACCCTGCAAAGGCAAGGCCCCAGCGGCCTTGACCTCGCCCAGCGAAAAGCTGGTGTGCAGGTCTTTCACGTTGGGAAGATTGAGCAGCACATCTCGCGCAAACTGGCTGAAGGTGTTCAAGTCCTTACTGACCACCTGCAGCTCAAAGGTGCCGGTGCCACTGATGTAGTGACACGAAATGACCTCGGGAATTTTGCGAATCGCCTCTTCCAATTGTCGCGTCACATCTCCCCGGTTGCGCTCGGCGTCCAGCCGCACAAAGGCCAGCACATCCAGGCCCACCTTTTGCCGATCAATCTCGGCGCGATAGCCTTTGATCACCCCCGACTCCTCCAGGGCCCGCACCCGCCGCCAGCAAGGCGCTGCCGACAAACCCACGCGCTGTGCCAGTTCGGCATTGGTCAGGCGGCCATTGGTTTGGAGTTCGTTCAATATGGCCCAGTCAAATTTATCCAGTGTTTCCAAAATATGCCTCTTTGAGCAAGATTCTTTCAAATCATAGGGCAAATCCTGTCACCGAAAGCAAGCACTTGTCGGCAGGCCCGCTCTAAACTGTGCTTTCCATTTCAGTCGCAGGACAGACCATGAACGCCCCCTTGCCCGATTCGATTCGCCAGGCTCTTGAAACCGTCACACTGGACGACAAATACAGCCTTGATGTGGGCCGCGCCTTCATGAGCGGCGTGCAAGCCTTGGTCAAACTGCCCATGCTGCAGCGCCAACGCGACGCGCTGCAAGGCAAGAACACCGCCGGCTTCATCAGCGGTTACCGCGGCTCTCCACTGGGCAGCTACGACCAGTCGCTGTGGAAAGCCAAGGACCACCTCAAGGCCCAGCACATCGTGTTCCAACCCGGCGTGAACGAAGAGCTGGCCGCCACCGCCTTGTGGGGCACACAACAACTGGGTTTCGCGCCCCCCGGCACCAACAAATTCGACGGCGTGTTCGGCATCTGGTATGGCAAAGGCCCCGGCGTTGACCGTTGCTCCGATGTGTTCAAACACGCCAACATGGCGGGCACCACACCGTGGGGCGGCGTGCTGGCTGTAGCGGGCGATGACCATGTGGCCAAAAGCTCCACCGCCGCGCACCAGAGCGACCACATCTTCAAGGCATGCGGCCTGCCTGTGTTTTTCCCCGCCAGCGTGCAAGACATCCTCGACCAAGGTCTGCACGCCATTGCCCTGAGCCGCTTTGCCGGCATCTGGTCGGGCATGAAGACGATTCAGGAAATTGTCGAATCGAGCGCCACCGCCCACATCGACCCCGAGCGCGTGCAGATCGTTTTGCCCGAATTCGTCATGCCGCCCGGCGGCGTGCACATCCGCTGGCCAGACACCGCGCTGGAGCAAGAAGCGCGTTTGTTCGACTACAAGTGGTACGCCGCTCTGGCCTACATCCGGGCCAACAAGCTCAACCACAACGTCATCGAGGGACCGAATGATCGGTTCGGCCTGATCGCCAGCGGCAAGGCCTACAACGACACGCGACAAGCCCTGCTCGATCTGGGTCTGGACGACGCCACCTGCCAGCGCTTGGGCATCCGAGTGCACAAGGTGGGTGTGGTCTGGCCCCTCGAAGCACAAACCAGCCGCGAGTTCGCCACC
Organism: Limnohabitans sp.; assembly: GCA_044349465.1. Classification (GTDB taxonomy): domain Bacteria; phylum Pseudomonadota; class Gammaproteobacteria; order Burkholderiales; family Burkholderiaceae_C; genus Limnohabitans_A. The sequence continues at coordinate 2,220 of JBIKQY010000118.1, forward strand.
GGGCTGCGCGAGATCTTGGTAGTTGAAGAAAAACGCCAAGTTATCGAATACCAACTCAAGGAAGAACTGTACAACTGGCGCGACGATGTGCGTCCCACCATCGTGGGCAAGTTCGACGAGGCCGATGGCGACACATCGGGCGGCGAATGGTCGATGGCCAATCCAACCCAACGCACTTTGCTGCGGGCCAATGCCGACCTGACACCCGCGTTGATTGCACGGGCCATTGCCAAGCGGCTGAAAAAGCTGGGCCTCGATGTCGACACCACCGCCCGCATCGACGCTCACCTGGCCGTGCTGGACGCCAAAGATAAGTCCTTGCAAACTCTGACCTTGGGTACGACCGCGGAACGAACGCCATGGTTCTGCTCGGGCTGCCCACACAACACCTCCACCAAGGTGCCCGAAGGCTCACGCGCCATGGCGGGCATCGGTTGCCATTTCATGAGCCTCTGGATGGACCGCAGCACCACGGGCTTCACCCAAATGGGTGGTGAAGGTGTGCCGTGGAGCGGCCAACAGCCCTTCTGCACCGACCCGCACATCTTTGCCAACATCGGTGACGGCACTTACTTTCACAGCGGCATCTTGGCGGTGCGCCAGAGCGTGGCTTCGGGTGTGAACATCACTTACAAGATTTTGTACAACGACGCGGTGGCCATGACAGGCGGCCAACCCGTCGGTGAACGGTCTGAAGGCCACAGCGTGGTGCAGATCGCCATGAGCATGAAGGCCGAGGGTGCGCAACGCATCGTGGTGGTCACCGACGAACCCGAGAAATACGAGGGCGTGACTTTGGTCGAAGGTGTGCGTGTGTTCCATCGGGATGAGCTCGACCGGATTCAACGCGAAATGCGCGAAATCAAAGGCACCACCGTCATCATTTATGACCAGACCTGCGCCACCGAAAAGCGCCGCCGCCGCAAGCGCGGCACCATGGTGGACCCTGCTGTGCGCGTGATGATCAACGAAGAGGTGTGTGAGGGTTGTGGCGACTGCGGCGTACAGTCCAACTGCCTGTCGGTTGAACCACTCGAAACCCCTTTGGGCCGCAAACGCACCATCAACCAAAGCACTTGCAACAAAGACACCAGCTGCCTCAAAGGCTTTTGCCCCAGCTTTGTCACTGTGGAGGGTGGCACTTTCAAAAAGAAAGCGTCATCCACCAGCACCACGATCAACCCGGCCAGTTTGAGCGCTTTGCCCGAGCCTGTATTGCCAACCATCACCGAGCCTTGGGGCACCGTAGTCGCGGGCGTGGGCGGCACAGGCGTCATCACCATTGGCCAGCTGCTGGGCATGGCCGCGCACATGGAAGGCAAAGGCATCGTCACACAAGACTCGGCGGGCCTGGCCCAAAAAGGCGGTGCGACCTGGAGTCACATCCTGATCGCCAACACGCAAAACGAAATCCGCACCACCCGCGTGAGCATGGCCGCTGCCGACCTCATCATCGGCTGTGACCCCATCGTCAGCGCCTCCAAAGAAACCACCTTGCGCATGCGCCCAGGCCGCACCCATGTGGCCCTGAACAGCAACAGCACACCCACCGCCGCGTTTGTGAAAAACGGTAATTGGCAAAATCCGGCCGAACAGTGTGTGGCCGAAATCACGGCGCAAGTGGGTGTCGATGGCGTTGGCGCTTTTGACGCCGATACCTTGGCCAAACAACTCATGGGCGACACGATTTACGTCAACCCCATGATCTTGGGCTACGCCTGGCAAAAAGGCTGGCTGCCTTTGCACCGTGAATCGCTGGTGCGTGCCATTGAACTCAACGATGTGCAGGTCAAAAACAACCTGGCTGCATTCGAGTGGGGGCGGCACGCCGCGCACCAACCCGATGCGCTGATGAAAACCATTCAGCCCTCACAAGTCATCCAGTTCAAAAAACGCGAGTCGTTGGAAGACCTGATCGCCGACCGCATGACACGCCTGACCAATTACCAGGACAACGCTTATGCCCTGCTCTACCAAGGCATCGTGGCGCGTGTGCAAGCGGCCGAGGCTCCGCTGGGCAAAACACTTTTGAGCGACACCGTGGCCCGGCAGCTGTACCGGCTCATGGCTTACAAGGACGAGTACGAAGTGGCCCGTTTACACACCCAAACCGGGTTCATGGAGCGCATTCAAAACAGTTTTGAGGGAGACTTCAAGGTCCACTACCACCTGGCACCACCGCTTTGGTCCAAGCGCAACAGCCAAGGTGAATTGGTCAAACGCAAGTTTGGTCCCATCATGCTGACCGGCTTCAAAGTGCTGGCCAAACTCAAGGGCCTGCGTGGGACCAAACTGGATTATTTTGGCAAAACCGAAGAACGACAGACCGAACGCGCCTTGATCCGCGAGTACATGCAGCACCTGGACCGTGTTTTGACCTCTTTGAATTCAGACACCCACAGCCATGCTGTCAAAGTGGCGCAAGTGCCCGAAAACATCAAAGGTTACGGTCACGTCAAGGAACGCAATATCCGGGCAGCACGCACCTTGTGGGCATCGCTCAGCGCCTCATGAAAGCGAAAACCCATTGCCTCGAAAGGAGGCAATGGGTCAGATCGTCAGAGATGAAAGCGTTCAGCGGGCGTCAGGCAATTCGATCTTGACTTCCAGCACTTCCAGATTGTCTTGACGCTCCAGATTGACTTTGATGTCATCGGGGTTGATCTTGATGTACTTGCTGATCACTGCAATCAATTCACGTTGTAAATCGGGCAAATAGTCAGGCTCGGCAGCATTGCGGCCACTGCGCTCGTGTGCCAGGATGATTTGCAGGCGCTCTTTGGCCACACTGGCGGTCTGCTTCTTTTCGCCCAAGAGGAAGGAAAGAAAGGACATGGTTTATTTGCCTCCGAACAGGCGTTTGAAGAAACCGGCCTTTTCCGCTTCGATGAAACGCATCGGCTTGTCTTCACCCAAAAAGCGCGCAATCACGTCTTTGTAAGCTTCGGAGACGTCACTGCTGACCATGTGAATGGCGGGCGTGCCTTGGTTGGAGGCCTGCAACACCGTTTCACTTTCGGGAATTACGCCCAACAATTTGATGCGCAGGATGTCCTGAATGTCCTGCAAGGACAGCATCTGACCCTCTTCAACGCGAGCAGGGTTGTAGCGCGTGATGAGCAAATGCTCCTTGATGGGCTCCAGGCCCTCAATCGCGCGTTTGGTCTTGCTGCCCAGCATGCCCAAAATGCGGTCTGAATCGCGTACCGAAGACACCTCGGGATTGGTCACCACCAAAGCTTCATCGGCAAAGTGCATGGCCATCAGGGCGCCAGTTTCAATGCCCGCAGGCGAGTCACACACGATGTACTCAAAACCCATGCTGCTCAAGTCATTCAAGACTTTTTCGACACCTTCTTGGGACAAAGCATCTTTGTCCCGAGTTTGGGAGGCCGCCAGCACAAACAAGTTGTCACACTGCTTGTCCTTGATCAGGGCTTGGTTCAGGTTGGCTTCCCCCTGAATGACATTGATCAAGTCATACACCACGCGGCGTTCACAGCCCATGATCAGATCCAGATTCCGCAAACCCACATCAAAGTCAATGACAGCGGTTTTGAAGCCTTTGAGGGCCAAACCTGTAGCGAAACTGGCGCTGGTCGTGGTTTTTCCAACGCCGCCTTTGCCAGAGGTCACAACAACGATTTTCGACATGGGTAAACTTTCTTGGAAAAATGAACAATTAGGTGTTGAAAGGGGTGATCAACAGTTTGTCACCATCTGGACCAGACTGCAAAGAAACCTGAGCAGGTTTGCCAAAAACTTCTTTAGACAAAAGATTTTCACTGGTACGGTAAACACCGGCAATGGAAATTAGCTCTGGCTCCATCACTTGAGCAAAAATTAGTGCATTGCCATTGCCTCGGGCTCCAGCAATGGCTTTGCCTCGCAAAAGGCCATAAACATGGATATGGCCGTCCGCAATCACTTCAGCACCTGCGTTGACATTGCCCATGACGATCAAATCACGCCCTTTTGCATAAACCTGTTGCCCTGAGCGCAAAGGTTTATCAATGCGCATAGCGCCAACAAGTGCAGGTGCTGGTGAAACCGATTCAACAATCGGAGCTTGGGTCGTTTGCGCTTCAGTAAGGGGGGCAGATCGACGAATGCGGGCATCTGATGCATCCACCAAGCCGTACCCCTTGGCTAAGCTCAAAAGAGCTTCTGGAGCTCCTTTGATGGCCAAAGGAACGAGTGCGTGTTCACGCAAACCGGTCATCAAGGCATTCAGGTCAATGATTTCATCATCCATCAAGTTCAAAGCACTGACATCGATGACCACTGGATCTTCGTTAAAAAAACCTGGACTTTCAGCCGATTGTTGCTGCAGAGCCAGCAAAACCTCAGCCATGTCGGTAGTTTTGAGGACTAAAGCCACCAAAGACAAATCGGCGCTTTTAATTTCGTGACAGGAGTTGGAGGTGTCTTCTGAAGGGATCGCCATGTTGCCGTCAGGTGGAAAAAGAAGCAAATCTTAACAGCGCACTTGTTTTTTGTTATCTCTCTATAGTTTTATATCTTTAAATAGTCATAGTAGTAAGGCAGGAGCTGCGTTGTGGACAAGGCATTTTTTTTCAATTGGAACAAGGGCTTGGATGTTTTTCAAGCATGTGCGTGACCCTGCTTTTGTGCTGTCACGCCAAAATGAACAACTTTATGAAAGCGGATCAAGCTGTGGATAAGTCATGGGTTGCGCTATTTTTATCCACAGCTTTGTCCCGAGTCGCTTTTCATTTGTCAATCACCCATTGAATGACCCCTTTGGCGACAAAACCCAGCATGCCGAAAGCCAAGCCCAAAAAGATGACAAAGGTGCCGAATTTGCCCGCCTTGGACTCCCAGGCCAGCTGCAAAACAATGAACAGCATGTAGAGCATGAAAGCGCTCACGCCAATGGTCAGGCCAAACCACGCGAACTGCTCTTCTGTGAAATTCCACATCACACAGACTCCTGGCGGGGCATGCGCTCAGGCACATCGCGGGTGTCCACCAGATCGCGGTAGGCATGCCAAGAGGCGTG
>JBIKQY010000119.1:0-7235 GCA_044349465.1 Limnohabitans sp.
CGGGCCGGTCACGCGCAATTCGCCGGGCTTGAAACCGTCCAAGTTGATCACAGGCACGGTGCCGCCAATGATCATGGGGAACTGAACCATGCCGTCTTTGTCCAGGTCAGCGCCCGAAACTGGGGCGTCCGTGGCGCCGAAAGTCACGGTCTTGGCGCGGATTTGGCGAATGCCACCGGAAGAACCGATGGACTGGTAGTTCATACCTGTGCCTGTGGCGGCTTTGTAGGCTTCAGCCCATTTTGCATAAACTGGGAATGGGAAAGTCGCGCCAGCGCCAGTAATGTCGGCAGCCATTGCAGTGGCAGCCACAAGGGTCATGCCAACAGCGGCCACGAGGGATTTAAATTTCAACATTTCAGCTCCTGATTCAGGTTCAACAAAATTCTTGCCAACAACCTGTTTGCTGCTGACACAACCGAATGTAGCGCCCGATTGTGACAAGTTTGTGTCAAATAACCTTGGTTTGTATGGCAAATGACAAAGTTCTGTTGGGCCTGCAGACAAAAGTTCATGCTGGTCGCGGTTTTTTCATGCCTTCAACCCGTCCAATTCCAGTCTCTGCGTCTGCTTTCAGGGCTTCAAGCGCCACAAAGCGCCATCCGGCGAATCGCTCAAGAGGTAAACCAGACCGTCCGGTCCGACCCGCACATCGCGGATGCGCCCCACTTGCTGCGTCAGCAATCGCTCTTCGGCCACCACTTTCTCGCCGTCCAGCACCAGTCGCACCAGGCTTTGCCCCCGCAAAGCCCCCAGCAGCAAGCTGCCCCGCCAGGCCGGGAAGGCATTTCCCTCGTAAAACGCCATGCCCGACGGCGCAATCGAAGGCACCCAGACATGCAAGGGTTGTGTCATGCCCGCTTGGTGTGTGCCCACACCGATGCGCGTGCCCGTCACGTAGTTCACCCCATAGGTGATGGTGGGCCAGCCGTAATCGCGCCCACTGCGGATGATGTTGAGCTCGTCCCCGCCTTGCGGGCCGTGCTCGTGCGTCCACAACTCGCCCGTTTGCGGGTGAATCGCTGCACCCTGGATGTTGCGGTTGCCCCGGCTGAACGCCTCGGGCATCTGCTGGGGCTGCTGCACAAAGGGGTTGCTTGTGGGCACGCGGCCATCGTCATGCAAGCGGATGACCGACCCCGCATGGTCGCGCGGCTTTTGGGCACGCGCTTCGTCGCCGCGGTCACCCAGGGTCAAAAAAACATGGCCTTGGCGGTCAAACACAATGCGCCCGCCAAAATGCCGCCCACCCCGCGATGCGGGCCGCATGGCAAACAAGGGCTGAAGATCCACCAGCCGATGCCCCTGCAGGCGCGCCCTGACCAAGGCCGTGGCCGATGCGCCGCGTGGACCGTCTTTGGCCGCCTGCGCATACGCCAGGTAAACCCAGCCATTGCGGGCGTGGTCGGGGTGCACAGCCACGTCAAACAAGCCCCCCTGCCCGTCCACCACGATGTCGGCAGGCAGTCCCTCGATCGGGCGTGGATCGAGCTGAAAGTCGCGACTGATGCGGCGCAAGCGCCCTTCGCGCTCGGTGATCAGCATGTCGCCGCCGGGCAACCAAGCCAAAGACCAGGGATGGCTCAAGCCCTTGACCAAGGTTTGCACCTGAAACGTCGCGGGTGTGGGCGCGTTGCGCACCAGGTCTTTGGACTGCGTGGTGGCGGCAGATGGGGGTGTTGAGGCCAGGGCAGCGACTGCACTGGCTCCCCAAAAGGCCATTGAAATCTTTCGGAAAATTTGCTTCTGGCGCATGGTGTTGCCCCTCATCAAGACAAAAAAAGTCAATGCATGGTGTGCAAGCCTACGGTGTCAACCCGGCATTCAATCGCACCCTTCAATTGGTTTTGATTGTGATTCATGCGGCTTGGTAACGGCGCCATAAGATTTTTTGACCCGAAAAAAAACGGCACGCTGAAAAAGCGCGCCGTCAAGAAGTTGCAAAGTTCGGTACTTAAATCAATATTTCAAATTGATCTGATAAATGGCGGTCGTTCCGCTGATCTCATTGCCGATCACCAGCAAGGGCTTGCCATTGGGCGACTTGTCTGCCGGCACAAAGTGCATCCCCTCGGGACCCAAGTCGCCCGTGGCGCCGCTGCGGGTGTTGATGTAGGTCTCATAAACCGGGCGGGTTGGATTGCTCACGTCATAGACCATGACCCCACCCACGCGCTCCAGGCCAATGAACGCGTAATGTTTCTGCCCGAATTGGGCCACGATCACGCCTTCCGGCTCTGGGCCTTTGTTGTCACTGCGGTCGTCTTGCACGTTGCCAGCGTGGCTGGCATTGAACTTGGCCAGGGGCAAGTCTTTGGTCAACTGCTCCAGCTGGTCACCAGAATCAAAGACCTGTTGGCCCTGCGCATTCCAGATGGAGAACGAGCGTGTGCCGTAGGCATAGAGTTTTTCGTAAACGCCGTTCACAGCCCCCTGTGACTTGGTCACCGTCAGACGGCCCAGCTGGGCATCGGATTTGAGCGCCTCCAGCGCTGGGCTCAAGGCCAGATCCTTGACGCGAGACTCTTCGCTGTAACCCGGCCAATCGGCACGCGCATCCCCTTCGTTGGCGGTGATCAAGTAGGTTTGCCCCGCCACGCTGTAGCTGGCGATCGCATCGGGCAAATACATGCCCAGCACAGGCCAAGTCTTGATGTTGACGGCACTGTCTTTGTCACTGGCATCCAGACCGTTGCCCGCCAGGCTGTGGTCCTTGTAGCCAAACGGTTTGATGGCGGTCACCTTGGCAGAGGCAATGTCCACGATGGCCATGGCATTGTTTTCCTGCAAGGTGACATAGGCTGTTTTGCCGTCCGCTGACACCGTGATGTACTCGGGCTCCATGTCTTGGGCGACCGTGGTCCCTGGCCCGAAAATCCGTACGCCCGAAGCGATGAGCGCATCTTTTTGGGTATTGAAGGCTTTGAAGTCGGCCGTTTTGGCTGTCAACACCACGTTTGAGCTGGTCAAACTCAGGCCACTGACGTCCACCACACTGATCGATCCCTCGGGATCGACCGAGTCAGGCAGTCCATAAGAATTGGGCTCGCCCTCATTGGCCAGCAACAGGGTTTTGCCATCTGGCGTGAACGTCACCATGTCGGGCAAGGCACCCACCACAGCGGTGGCCAACACGGCGTAATCGGAGGCGCGCAACACGATCAAGCGGCCGGGTTGGGTTTTGTCCAAGGCCTGCACGGCCAATGCCACCATACCTTGGTGAATCGCCACGCTGTTGGCAGCGCCTGCACCGGCCCACAAACTGGCCATGGTGACGGTTTTGAGCAAGGTCGGTTGCGCAGGGTTGGTCAAGTCCAGCACATCCAGGCTGGCCAGTGCCCCATTGACCACAAACAGCTTTTTGCTGGCCGCGTCATAGGCGGTGATTTCCGCCGAGCCCTCACCCCCCTGGTGTGTGAAGCCGCCCAATTTGACCAGGCCCAAAGCGACGGGCGTCTGCTCCACCGCATCAGAGCCGCCGCAAGCGACCAAGGCGGCCAGCAGAGTCAAGCTGCATGCGCCGTAAACCAAGGTTTTTTTCAAGTTCAAATTCATGTTCATCTCCTTTAGTTCAGTTCAACACCGTGTCTGAGCGCTGGCTCAGGTTTTGGATGCGTGTGTCTTGGGCTGAGGGTGTGTCTTTCACCCCAAAAGCCGTCGTGCCGAACTGGCTCTTCATGTACTTCATGAAGGCGTCTTGCTCACTGCCCAAAGTCGCCGTGCTCGTGCTGGCTGCGCCACCCGCTGTGGCCTCGGTCATGGTGGTTTTAAGATCGACCAAGTTCACAAAATCGGCCGTGGCAGGGAAAGGGTAACTGTCTCCACCACCCGCAGCGTCGGTCGTGCCCTTGGCCAAGAAGTCCAAGGTCACCATTCGGAAGGTGCGCTGGGCATTGCCCACCAAGACCCCGTTTTGCACCACCACATCGCTGCCCACCTTCAGTGAACGGATGCGCTCACCGGCTGTGGTGACCACAAAGTTGGCATCCAGTGCTTGCGCTGTGCGGCTTGGGTCATAACTGAAGCTCATGCCGCCCACTTGAGGGAAACGGCCCTGGCTGCCCAACACGGCCACACCGTGCTCCAGCAAGGACTTGAGTTGAGTGGCCGTGACGTTAAAAGCCCACAGCTTGTTGTTGAACTTCAAAGCCGTTTCCACTGCCAATTGCGAAACTTCTCCGGCTTGGCGTTTGGCTTCGGCGTTGGCTTTGGGTGCTGTCAACACAGCTGCAGATGTGGCTCCAGGCAGTGCCAACACTTCACCAATTTCAGAACGGATACCACCGCCATTTTTCAAGGAAATTTGAACTGTGGGGTCCAAGCGTTGGGCATACCACAGGTTGGCATCGGCCGTCAGGTTGCCAAAATTGGTCTCTTCGTTGCGCACAGCCGCGCGGCGGCCTTCCAGAAATTCACCGGTTTTGCCGAATACATTGCCGTCTTTGGTCTTGAGCACGGCCTTGATGGCATCACGCACCTGGGTCACCAAGCCTGACACGGTCACGCCGCCCGCACTGTCATCGGTTTCGCTGGTCACCCAAGCGCCCGAGAGTTTGCTGTCAAAGCGTTGGGGCATCAGCACGCCCTTGTCGTCAAACGGGGCCATGAAGCGCCCGAGGTATTTGTAATCCGCGTCCACGTTGACCACCACGGTGGGCTGACCCGCCGCGTCTTTGGTTTCGTAGGGGTAATCACCCGCAGATTTGTCGCCAGTGCGCAGCACATCGTTGGCATCGGACAGCAAGGTGTTGGAGCCCCCGGCGACGATGATGTCCACATTTTTCAAACGCTGGGCCAAGGCTTTTTCAATCGCCAAGGTTTGCATGTGGGCCAACAGCACCACCTTGTTGATGCCCGCAGCGGTCATCTCGTCCACGCCTTTTTGAATGACAGACGCCAAGCCGGTCACATCCACCTCGCTGCTGGTCAAAGCGGGCATGAATTGCAATTTTCCGGGCGAGGTGATGTTGGCAAAAACGGGCGAACTCGCGCCGATCACGCCAATTTTTTGGCCGCCGACGTCCACCACGGTCCAGCCGGTCAATTTGCCCGATTGCTCAGACGCCTTGCCCCCGTTGGCCAGCTTCAAACTGGCCACATCGCTGTCGGCAGCGAAGTCCACGTTGTAAGCCAAATAAGGAAAGCGTGCGCCAGACCAGGCGCCACTGGAGCGGATCATGTCGGCAAATTGCCGGGTGCCCAAATCCAGTTCGTGGTTGCCAATGGCCGAAGCCTGCACGCCCATCGCATTCAAGAAAGCAATGTCAGCACGGCCTACTTCAGCCACACCCAGTGCGGCATTCAAGCTGCTGTCATTGGCGGCATTGAAACGCGGCCCAGGGATGTAGTTGTCACCCGAGCTCACGGTCAAGGTTTGCTGGGGGTACTGGGCGCGAAACTTCTGGATCATCCCCGACAGATTGGCCACGCTGTTGAGCGCCGTGCTGTCCGATCCGTCGGCGTCGGAGATGTGCAGCAACTGCAACGTGAAGGCGGCTTCGGGCGCATCCGAGGTGCCGCCACAGGCGCTGAGCACCAAGGCGGTGGCCAACACGGTGGACCATAATTTTCTACCGATTGTCTTTGACATGCATGACCCCAATGTGTTCACAAAAGAATCAGTGTGATTAGGCGTCATGTCAGAACGATGAATTTTCAATGAACCTTTTTTGAAAGATCGGCAAAAAATCCGCAGCTGCAAGCCTATGAAGCCCGCGAGATAACCTGCTTTTTTATGCGGCCAATTTGACCGTCACAGAAATGAAACAAGCGCTCTGTAGATTTGAAAACTTCATCAACCTGGAGCAACTTTTTCATGTCTCATTCTTTCGACCCCATCGACAACACATCCAACAATGAGCACTTCCAAGAAGTTCTCGACAAAGCCCTGAGCAGCCCTTCGCGCCGTACCGTTTTGCGCGGCGGTTTGGGTTTGGCCTCCATGTTTGCTTTGCCCATGTTGCCCGGTTGCGGCGGCAGTTCCACCGCAGCGAGCAATGTGTTGCCCGCCTTGGCCAGTAGCACTTTGATGAAATTCACACCGGTCGCTAAAAGCTTGGCCGACCAGATATTGGTTCCCGCTGGCTACACAGTCAAAGTTCTGCATGCCACGGGCGACACCCTGAAAACTGGCGTTGCGGCTTACTCCAATGCAGGCACCGACGACGCTGAAAGCTGGGCCAACCGCGTGGGTGACCAGCACGACGGCACTGAGATCTTCTACATCGGCTCCAACGGCAAATCCAAAGGCAGCTACAGCTACGCAACCGGCGACAAAGCTGTGCTCGCGGTTAACAACGAAAGCTCGGCAGAAGCGCACTTGCTGCACCCGACCGGTCAAACCTCTGGCGCTGCTGTCGGCAAAAAATTTGACCAGTTCGGCACCTGGCCCATGGGTGTCCGTCCTGCAACCGAAGCCATCAAAGAAATTTTGTCCCACGGCGTCACGCTGGTGGAAGTGAAATTGGACGCGAGCGGCAAGCCCACTGGCTATGACGCGACATCGCCGTTGAACCGCAGAATCACGCCTGAAACCGTCATGACGGTGACTGGGCCTGCCGCTGAACTGGCCGCTTTGAAAGCCATGATGGTTACCAAGTTTGACCCCACAGGCGCCACAACACGTGGCACGCTGAACAACTGCGGCACAGGCATCACGCCTTGGGGCACCTTGATCACTTGTGAAGAAAACTGGGCCACCTACTTCACCATGCCAGCGGGCTCGACTGTGCCTACTGACGCCAAGTTGATCGCCTCTCGCACGCGCTATGGTGTTCAGACCACCGCCACTTCAGCCACGGCCACCACTTCGCGCACGCAAGGCTGGCACACCGTGACCGATGCAGACCCCACCTCCAGGTTCGCCCGTTGGAATGTGTCCGCTTCGGGCGCGACTGCAGCCGCGGACTTCCGCAACGAGCCACAAACCTTTGGCTACAACGTGGAAATCGATCCAGCCAATGTCGCCGCGGCTCCTGCAAAACGCATGTCTATGGGACGCTTTGCGCACGAAGCTGCCGTTTGCGGTGTCCCCGTGGTCGGCAAGCCATTGGCCTTCTACATGGGCTGCGATTCCCGCAACGAATACATCTACAAATTTGTCAGCGCTAAAAACTGGGACGCAGCCGACATCGGCGGCGGCATCGCAGCAGGCGACAAATACCTCTGCGAAGGCAAGTTGTACGCTGCCAAGTTCGACGACACCGGCAAAGGTGAGTGGTTGGAGCTGAGCATCA
>JBIKQY010000120.1:0-7229 GCA_044349465.1 Limnohabitans sp.
GCCAAGTGTAGCAAAGCTCGGGGGCCGGTTTCCACGGGATCGGCAGCCTGCTTGGCCTCATGTCATCGACGCGTGGTTTGCAAACGCGCGGGCAAGTCGGCCAAGGTGTCAACCCAAGCAGCGGCTGGCGTGTCTTGCACGCGCTGACCGTGGTTGTAGCCATACGTGACCAGCACCACCGGGCAGCCCGCAGCATGGGCGGCCACCGCGTCATTGCTGGAATCTCCCACCATCAAGGTGCGTGTGGTGCTCGTCCCCAGTGCCTCACAGGTTTTGAGCAACGGCAAAGGATCGGGTTTTTTGCGCTCGAAACTGTCACCGCCAAACACCGGGCCAAAGAATTTTGTCAGTGACTTTTCTTTCAACAAATCACGGGCAAATGCCAGTGGCTTGTTGGTGAGGCAGGCCATGGGCACACCCTGAGCCGCCAATTTTTCGAGCGCCTCCAAAGCGCCAGGATAAACATCGGCAAACTGCCCGTTGATCAACAGGTAGTGGTGCTGGTAACGCTGCCAGGCGCGCTCAAAAAGGGCATCCACCGAAAGGGCCGGGCAAGCCTGACCCACGCCCTTGACTTCAGGCTGGGCGATCTGGTGCGCCAGCAAGGTGCGGATCAGGTGCTCGGAGCCTTTGCCAATGGTTTGCTCGATGAGCGCATCCGACACCGGGGGCAAATCCAGATCGGCCATGGTTCTATTCAAGGCCACCTGAAAGTCGCCCAAGGTGTGCACCAAGGTGCCATCCAAGTCAAAAATGACCGCATCGACCTCTATCAGCTTCTGCATGGCTTTCATGGCTTTAACCCAAAGCGACACGCATCTGGTCGATCACGGCTTTGTAGTCGGGTTTGCCAAAGATGGCGCTGCCCGCCACAAAAGTGTCTGCCCCGGCATCGGCCACCCGGCGGATGTTGTCGGCCTTGATGCCCCCGTCCACTTCCAGGCGAATGTCACGACCGCTTCGCTCGATCCACTGACGTGCCAGCTCGACCTTGCGCAAGGCCGAATCGATGAAGCTTTGGCCACCAAAGCCGGGGTTGACGCTCATGATGAGGATCAGGTCGATTTCGTCGATCGTCCACTCGAGCACTTCCAGAGATTCGGCCGGGTTGAAGACCAGACCCGCCTTGACGCCTTTGCTCTTGATGGCCTGGATGCTGCGGTGCACATGCGCGCTCGCATCGGGGTGAAAGCTGATCAAATCGGCCCCGGCTTCAGCAAAAGACGCCGCCAATGCATCCACCGGCGAAATCATCAAATGAACATCGATTGGCACGACCACACCGGATGCCGTTTTGGCGTGCGGCTTGAGGGCTTGGCAAATCATGGGGCCGAAGCTGAGGTTGGGCACGTAATGGTTGTCCATCACGTCAAAGTGGATCCAGTCGGCACCGGCGTCGATGACGCTTTTGACTTCCTCGCCCAAGCGGGCGAAATCAGCCGAGAGGATGGAAGGGGCAATGCGGTAGATCGTCGTCATGGCTTAATTGTCGCAGTAACATGTGCACATGTCCGCCCATACCGTTCAAATTGATGTGCTGCCCCAATACGTGGCAGACCAAAGCAATCCTCTAGAGGATATTTTTGCTTTCGCCTACACCGTCACTGTTACGAACACAGGCCGTGTTCCTGTTCAGTTGATTTCGCGCCACTGGGTCATTCAAGATGAGCGTGGTCACAGCGAGGAAGTCAAGGGCCTCGGCGTGGTCGGTCAACAGCCCTTGCTGCGTCCCGGCGAATCCTTTCAGTACACCAGCGGCTGCAGACTTCGCGCACCCAGCGGCACCATGCACGGCAGCTACTTTTTCGTCGCTGAGGACGGTCACCGATTTGATGCCCCGATTTGCACTTTCGTTCTTGACGCTTCCAGCGCCATCCCCGGTGGTCGAACCTTGCATTGATGCCGCCTACAGTTTGACTCTCGGTTAAGCTCTGGCCCATGGGTGAATTTGAGCTGATTGAACGGTTTTTCAAACGTGCTGCGCGTCAAGCGGAAGTCGGCATCGGTGACGACTGCGCCATCTGGACACCCAGTCCAGGCCACCAACTGGCCATTTCAGCTGACATGTTGGTCGAAGGTCGTCACTTCCTCTCCACCGTCAACCCCCGCGATTTAGGCCACAAGGCTTTGGCCGTCAACCTGAGTGACTTGGCCGCCTGTGGTGCCACACCACGCGCTTTTTTATTGTCTTTGTCTTTGCCCAGGGTGGACGAAGTCTGGTTGTCAGGCTTTTCAGAAGGCTTGTTTGCCTTGGCCGATGCTCAGGGTTGTGAGTTGATCGGCGGGGACACCACCCAAGGTCCCTTGAATGTTGCCATCACGGTGATGGGTGAGGTGCCTTTCCAAAAAGCCATTTTGCGCTCGGGTGCCCAAGTTGGGGACGATTTGTATGTCAGCGGACACCTCGGTGATGCCCGTCTGGCTCTGGAAGCGTTTCGGGGCACGCTCAGCCTGCCGCAAGCTGCCCTTGAATTGGCCCGCTCCCGCATGGAACGGCCCGAGCCGCGCACAGCGCTGGGTGTTTCATTGCGTGGCGTGGCCACTGCCATGGCCGATATCAGCGATGGTCTCTTGGGTGATCTGGGACACATCCTCAAATCCAGTCATGTTGGGGCTGACATTCAGATCGCCTCGATTCAAAATTTGATGCTGACACGCGGTGCATGGACCTGCCCGCAAGACTGGTTACAACGCTGCATTCTGTCGGGTGGCGATGATTACGAACTGGTTTTCACATGTCCACCCTCCCAACACCAACATGTCATGTCCTTGAGTGCGTCTTGCGGCACACCTGTCACGCGCATTGGCCGCATCACTGCTGATCCACGCTTGCTTTTACTGACCGAGGATGGTGAAGTTTTGCCAAACACCTTCACCTCTTTTGATCATTTCGCTTGAAGATGTCGTCAACCTCTGATCTTCCTGTTGTTTCTATGGTGCACGCCATCCGCCCCACAGCTTCGTTCATGTTGCGGCATCCCGCCCATGCCATTGCAATGGGCTTTGGCTCCGGTTTGTCACCCAAGGCACCGGGGACAGTGGGCAGTCTTTGGGGATGGGCGTCTTGGTTGCTGATTCAAAACAGCTTGTCCATCCCCGCGCAGGCAGCCTTGATTTTGGCCTCTCTTGGACTGGGTTGGTGGGCATGCACTTTAACGGCGCGCAACATGGGCGTCAGCGATCCGGGTTCTATTGTTTGGGATGAAATCGTGGCCATGTGGTTGATCTTGTTTTTGATCTTGCCCGCTGGCTTCATGGCGCAACTTTCGGCGTTCTTGTTGTTCCGTTTTTTCGATGCCGTCAAACCTGGCCCCGTGGCTTGGGCTGATCGCTTGTTCAAAGGATTTGGTTGGCGTGGCGGCTTCGGTATTTTGTTTGACGATCTGGTGGCCGCTCTTTGTACGCTGCTGGTCTTGGCTTTGTGGAGGTGGTTCTGATGTCTGAATTGACTTTTGCCTTGGCCGACAGACTCACTGCGCTGGGCTGGATGATGGCCACAGCTGAAAGCTGCACAGGCGGTTTGATCGCAGCGCAATGCACCGATTTGCCCGGCTCAAGTCGCTGGTTTGATCGTGGTTTGGTGACTTATTCAAATGCCGCCAAAACCGAGTTGCTGGGTGTTGATGCGGCATTGATTGAGACCCATGGCGCAGTCAGCGAAGTGGTGGCTCGGGCCATGGCCTTGGGTGCCGTGTACAGAACATGCGCCAGAGCTTCCGTTTCGGTCACAGGCATTGCAGGACCTGACGGCGGCAGCGACGCAAAACCGGTGGGCACCGTCTGGTTTGGTTGGTGCATCGATGGCTTGGTTTATTCCGAGTGCCAACTTTTTACCGGTGACCGACAGCAAGTGAGACAAGCCAGCAGCAAGCATGCACTCCAAGGTTTAATGCAACGCTTGCCGGTTGAGACATGACGTCACCCTCGGATCACTGCCTTATTGATGATCATTTGCCCCAGATACGAAAAAACCCTCCGAAGAGGGTTTTTTGATATTCAACCGGAGTTGAAATTTGGTTGCGGGGGCCGGATTTGAACCAACGACCTTTGGGTTATGAGCCCAACGAGCTACCAGACTGCTCCACCCCGCGGTATCTTTGAATTATACCTTACTCAGCTGCTGTTTCTGCAGGAGTTTCGGCACGATCGACCAATTCAACCAAGGCCATCGGTGCGTTGTCACCCACGCGGTAACCCATTTTCAGGATGCGTGTGTAACCACCAGGGCGCGAAGCCGAACGTGGGCCCAACACATTGAACAATTTGGTGACGCTGTCGCGGTCACGCAAACGGTTGAACGCCAAGCGACGGTTCGACAAGTTGTCGACTTTGGCCAAGGTGATCATGGGCTCGATGACGCGGCGCAATTCTTTGGCCTTAGGCACCGTGGTTTTGATGACTTCATGCTCGATGAGCGAGTTCATCATGTTCTGCAGCATCGCAAGGCGGTGCGAGCTGGTGCGATTGAGTTTACGAAGGCCGTGTCCGTGACGCATGGTGCTTTCCTTTCTTTATTAAACAGACAGCCGTATCAGGTACTGCCCGTGCACACCCCGGATCATTTCCGGGAACTTGAGATTATCGCTTTTCCAGACCTGCTGGTGGCCAAGCTTCGAGCTTCATGCCCAAAGTCAAACCACGAGAGGCCAGGACTTCCTTGATTTCGTTGAGTGACTTGCGACCCAGATTAGGGGTCTTGAGCAATTCGTTCTCGGTACGTTGGATCAAGTCGCCAATGTAGTAAATATTTTCTGCTTTGAGGCAGTTGGCCGAACGAACGGTGAGTTCGAGTTCGTCCACAGGGCGCAACAGGATCGGATCGAAACTGCCTGCACCACCACGAACGGCAGGTGCATCAAAGGCCGACAGCTCGCTGCCTTCCAGTTGTGCAAACACCGCAAGTTGTTCCACCAAAATTTTGGAAGAAGCACGCACAGCATCTTCAGCCGAGATGGCGCCGTTGGTTTCGATTTCGATGACCAACTTGTCCAGATCGGTGCGTTGCTCCACACGTGCGCTTTCGACGGTGTAGCTCACGCGCTTGACGGGCGAGAACGAGGCGTCGAGAACGATACGGCCCAACGCTTTGGTTGGCTCGTCGGCATAGCGGCGCATGCTGCCGGGCACATAACCACGGCCTTTTTCAACCTTGATTTGCATGTCCAATTTGCCGCCTTGAGACAAGTTGGCAATGACGTGCTCAGGATTGATGATTTCCACATCATGCGGTGTCTGGATATCGGCCGCTGTCACAGGACCTTCTCCATCCTTGCGCAGGCTGAGCGTCACTTCATCGCGGTTGTGCAACTTGAAGACCACGCCTTTGAGGTTCAACAGGATGTTCACCACATCTTGCTGTACGCCATCAATGGAAGAGTATTCGTGCACCACGCCTGCGATGGTGACTTCCGTGGCGGAATAACCGACCATGGAAGACAGCAAAACACGGCGCAGGGCGTTACCCAGGGTGTGGCCGTAACCACGCTCAAAAGGCTCCAACGTGACTTTGGCACGGTTGGCCGCCAATTGTTCGACCTGGATAGCTTTGGGTTTCAACAGATTGGTTTGCATTCAGACTTCCTCTCAATACCCCCGGTTCGTTACACCGGTAAGGCTGATGAAGCGCCCGACCCACAATGCCTTGTGCGTCGGGAACGATTGAAACAGCGAATTAACGTGAATACAGTTCGACGATCAAAGATTCGTTGATGTCGGCACCGAATTCGTCGCGGTCAGGCACTTTCTTGAAAGTACCTTCGGCCTTGTCGGCATTGACTTCAACCCAGGCAGGCATGCCCACTTGAGCGGCCAATTGCAGCGCTTCGACCACGCGGTTTTGCTTCTTGGATTTTTCACGAACAGCCACCACGTCACCGGCCTTGACCAGGTAAGAGGGGATGTTCACGGATTGACCGTTCACGGTGATGGCTTTGTGCGAAACCATTTGACGGGCCTCTGCACGTGTCGAGCCAAAGCCCATGCGGTAAACCACGTTGTCCAGACGGCACTCGAGCAATGCCAACAGGTTGGAACCTGTGTTGCCCTTACGGCGGTCAGCCTCTGCAAAGTAGCGGCGGAACTGCTTTTCGAGCACGCCGTACATGCGCTTGACTTTTTGTTTTTCGCGCAATTGCAGACCGTAGTCCGATGTGCGCTGACCCGAAGTGCGGCCGTGTTGACCGGGCTTGGAATCAAATTTGGACTTGTCCGCGATCGAGCGACGTGCGCTCTTGAGGAACAAGTCAGTGCCTTCACGGCGAGATAGTTTGGCCTTGGGGCCGAGGTAACGTGCCACTTGATTTTCCTTTTTGCAGCTGCCGCATCAACAAATGCGGGAGCCAGGCGATGCAAGCATGGCCTGGCGGTGGGCTTGGTTTGAATTAAATACGACGACGCTTTTGAGGGCGGCAGCCGTTATGTGGGACCGGTGTCACATCAGCGATGGATGTGATGCGGATACCCAGTGCACCCAAGGCACGAACCGAAGACTCGCGGCCAGGACCGGGGCCCTTGATCTCGACATCCAGGTTTTTGATACCTTGTTCTTGCGCAGCACGACCCGCCACTTCAGAAGCGACCTGCGCTGCAAAAGGTGTCGACTTGCGTGAACCCTTGAAGCCTTGGCCACCCGATGAAGCCCACGACAAGGCGTTGCCTTGACGGTCGGTGATCGTGATGATGGTGTTGTTGAACGAAGCGTGCACGTGTGCAATGCCGTCAGCAATGTTCTTGCGGACTTTTTTGCGGACACGTTGTGCAGCGCTGTTGGATTGTGCTTTTGCCATGGTGGTCTCTCAATTCTGCTTATTTTTTCAGCGCCGCAGCACCCTTGCGAGGACCCTTGCGAGTACGTGCATTGGTACGTGTACGCTGACCGCGCATGGGCAAACCGCGACGGTGGCGGAAACCACGGTAGCAACCAATGTCCATCAAACGCTTGATGTTCATGGTGGTTTCGCGGCGCAAGTCACCTTCAATGGTGAACACTGCGATCTGGTCGCGAATTTTTTCCAAGTCTGCGTCGGTCAGGTCCTTGATCTTCTTCGAATAAGCGATGCCGGAGGCCTCGCAAATTTGTCGAGCGCGGGTGCGACCAATACCAAAAATGGCGGTCAAGCCAATTTCAGCATGTTTGTGCGGCGGAATGTTGATGCCAGCGATACGTGCCATTTTCGTCCTCTAAAACTAATTCAATCAGCCTTGACGCTGCTTGTGACGTGGATCGGTGC
>JBIKQY010000121.1:0-7184 GCA_044349465.1 Limnohabitans sp.
TGGTGATCGAGCGCAGCGCCGAGCGCGTGGTGACCACGGGCTGCGGCCAAGGCAGCGTGTTCGGCGATTTGATGGCCCACATCGACGAGATCGAGTTGCCACCCGCGCAAATCACCCAAAGCCAGCTCTATGGTTTGGTCAACGCCATCCGCTTGCAAGAAACCACCTACAAATCATCCGGCTCGGTGCACGGCTGCGCCTTGTTTCAGGGTGAAGAGATGCTCATGTTTGTGGAAGACGTGGGCCGTCACAACGCGGTGGACACCATCGCCGGCTGGATGTGGATGCACGACGTGAGCGCCCAGGACAAGGTTTTCTACACCACCGGGCGCTTGACCAGCGAGATGGTCATCAAGTCGGCCCAGATGGGCGTGCCCGTGGTGGTGTCGCGCAGCGGCATCACGCAAATGGGTCTGGATGTGGCCCAGCGCCTGGGCCTGTGCGCCATTGGCCGCGCCACCAACAAGCGCTTCTTGTGCTTCAGCGCGCCAGAGCGCTTGGTTTGGCAGCCGGATTTGGTGCCGCAAAAAGTGATTGATTCGGCCCTCTGAGGTTTGCGAGTGTTCGAGCTGAATCGTTCACTCTGTCATCCCGGCCTTGTTTAGTGTCACCCCGGCCTTGTCATTTGTCATCCCGGCCTTGTCATTTGTCATCCCGGCCTTGAGCCGGGATCCATTGCGCGCAACGGGTGTTGACAGAGGGCTGTGGTGCACACTGGATCCCGGGTCTTTGCCCGGGATGACAAATTTTCATGGATGTTTCAACTTCATCGGGCCTTATCCATCGGACCCGCTCAGTGGCCCATTGTTCTAAAGCTTGGTCGCCCGCGCAAAAGCCCCACACCATCAGCCGTGGATGAACTTCGGTGCGCGCTTGTTCAAAAACGCGTCCATGCCTTCTTTTTGGTCGGCGGTGGCAAACAAGCCGTGGAACAAGCGGCGCTCGAACATCACGCCGTCGCTCAGCCCGCTTTCAAAAGCGCGGTTCACGCTTTCTTTGGCCGCCATCGTGGCCAGTTGGCCATAGCCACAAATCATCAAAGCGGCCCCCAGTGTTTCGTCCATCAACTTGTCCAGCGGCACCACGCGGCTGACCAAGCCACCACGTTCGGCTTCTGCCGCGTCCATCATGCGGCCTGTGAGCACCAGATCCATGGCTTTGGATTTGCCCATGGCGCGGGGAAGGCGC
This sequence comes from Limnohabitans sp., assembly GCA_044349465.1. Taxonomy (GTDB): domain Bacteria; phylum Pseudomonadota; class Gammaproteobacteria; order Burkholderiales; family Burkholderiaceae_C; genus Limnohabitans_A. The sequence goes on from JBIKQY010000121.1 coordinate 1,189, forward strand.
TGCGTGCCGCCTGCGCCAGGGATGATGCCGATTTTGATTTCGGGCTGACCAAACTTGGCGTTGTCGGCAGCGATGATGAAGTCGCACATCATGGCCAGCTCGCAGCCACCGCCCAGCGCAAATCCACTCACGGCCGCGATCACGGGTTTGCGGATAGAGCGGATGGTTTCCCAGTTGCGGGTGATGAAGTCGTTTTTGTAGACATCATGGAAGTTGAACTTGGCCATGGCCGAAATGTCAGCGCCAGCAGCAAAGGCTTTTTCGCTGCCAGTGATGACGATGCAGCCAATGGCCTCGTCGGCGTCGAAGGCTTTGAGGGCAACGCCCAGCTCGTCCATCAGTGCGCCGTTCAAGGCGTTCAGGGCTTTGGGGCGGTTGAGGGTGATGATGCCGACTTGCCCGCCTTCAGTGCGGACTTCAATGTTTTCGTAGGTCAAGTGCTGTCTCCTGGGTGAGCGTCAAACGGAATGAATGGGCTCACTATACCCAAGGCGCTGACCCACGGCTTTCAGGCCCTGCTGGCACCAAAACCTAGGGAAAACCCATGGTAATAATTAACCAACCGATTGGTCGGTTAATGGTACATTTTCGCATTCGGAGATTTTCATGACTGATCCATCATCATCCACTGTTTTGTATGAAGAACACGGCCCTGTGGCTGTGGTCACGCTCAACCGGCCTGCTGCGCTGAACAGTTTTGACCGTCAAATGCACCACGATTTGTGGGCTGCTTTTGACCAAGCCGAAGCCAACGCCCAGATTCGCGCCATGGTGTTGACCGGCGCTGGTCGGGGTTTTTGCGCTGGTGCCGATTTGTCGTCCTTTGATTTCACGCCGGGTCCTGACCGCGTGGCTCGGGCCGATCCAGGGCCCATCATTGACCAGGCTTTTAACCCCACCACACGGCGCATCCAGTCCCTGCGCATGCCCATTGTGGCCGCCGTGAACGGGGTGGCGGCAGGTGCAGGCGCATCGGTGGCCATGGCATGTGACATCGCCATTGCGGCCCCTCAGGCCAGCTTCATTCAAGCCTTCAGCAAAATCGGATTGATCCCGGATGCGGGCAGCAGCTGGTTGCTGGTCGAGCGCTTGGGCTTACCACGGGCGCTGGCTTTGGCCATGACGGGCGACAAGTTGCCGGCCCAGCAGGCCAAGGAGTGGGGTTTGATTTGGGACGTGGCCGAAGACCCTTTGGCCGCTGCCTTGGCCCTGGCGCAGCGTTTGGCGAGCATGCCCACCCAAGCCCTGGTGGCCACCCGTGCGTTGCTGCAAGGCGCCACCACCCGCAGTCTGTCCGAACAGCTGGATGTGGAACGCGACATGCAGTCGGCCATGGGCCGCACGAAAGATTACTTTGAGGGGGTACAGGCCTTCCTTGAAAAACGCGCACCCCAATTCAAAGGCGAATGATGAGCGACCCCAAAGCACTGGCCCACTTGGTGGGTGAGACGATGTTCGCCGTCGACGTGGCCTCCAAAGACACCATGGGCATGGAACTGCTGGCCTGCGAGCCCGGACGAGCCGTGATGCGCATGACCGTCAAAGCGCTGCACCTGAATGGCCACCAAATTTGCCACGGCGGCTTCATCTTCACGCTGGCCGATTCGACCTTCGCCTTTGCCTGCAACAGCTACAACAAGAACGCGGTGGCTGCCGGTTGCAGCATCGAGTTTTTGAAGCCCGGCAAGTTGGGCGATGTGCTGACTTGTGAAGGCATTGAACAGACCCTGAGTGGGCGTCACGGCATCTACGACATGAAAGTCACCAACCAAAACGGCGAGGTGATCGCCATGTTCCGTGGCAAAAGCGCGCAGATCCCGGGCACCGTGATCCCGGAATAAGCCCCCGATGTCGTTCCCGCGCACGCGGGTATCCAGGTCCTCAACGCGCACTGCGCACAGCCATCCCCTTGATTTTTGAATTCGGAGTTCCCCATGACCGACAAAGCCTTCCCCCTGGAGCCGATTGAAAAGGCCAGCATCGACGAGCTGCGCAGCTTGCAGCTCAAGCGCCTGCAGCAAACCCTGCAGCACGCTTATGCCAATTCGCCCGTGTACCGTGCCAAATTCGACGCCGCAGGCGTGCACCCCGATGACTGCAAGAGCCTGGCCGACATCGCCAAGTTCCCGTTCACCACCAAATCGGACTTGCGCGACAGTTACCCCTTTGGCATGTTCGCCGTGCCACGTGAAAACTGCGCCCGCATCCATGCCTCCAGCGGCACGACCGGCAAGCCCACCGTGGTGGGTTACACCCTCAAAGACATCGACACCTGGTCCACTGTGGTGGCCCGCAGCATTCGCGCAGGCGGTGCCAAGCCGGGTGACATGGTGCACATCAGCTACGGTTATGGCTTGTTCACTGGCGGCATGGGCGCGCATTACGGTGCAGAGAAACTGGGCCTCACGGTCGTGCCTTTTGGCGGCGGCCAGACCGAGCGCCAGGTGCAGCTGATCCAGGATTTCAAGTCCAACATCATCATGGTCACGCCCAGCTACATGCTGGCGATTGCCGACGAGTTCGAGCGCCAAGGCATCGACCCCAAGACCAGTTCGCTGCGCATCGGCATCTTCGGCGCTGAACCCTGGACCAATGACATGCGCGCTGCGATTGAAAAACGCATGAACATCGACGCGGTCGACATCTATGGCCTGTCTGAAGTGATGGGGCCGGGTGTGGCCAGCGAATGCATCGAGACCAAGGACGGTCCGACCATCTGGGAAGACCACTTCTACCCCGAGATCATCAACCCCGAAACCGGCGAGCCGGTGGCCGATGGCGAAATGGGCGAGCTGGTCTTCACCAGCCTGACCAAAGAAGCCTTGCCCATCATCCGCTACCGCACGCGTGACCTGACGCGCCTGCTGCCCGGCACCGCCCGCAGTATGCGCCGCATGGAAAAGATCACCGGCCGCAGCGACGACATGATGATCATCCGCGGCGTGAACGTGTTCCCCAGCCAGATCGAAGAGCTGATCTTGAAGCGCGCCGAGCTGGCCCCGCACTACCAGTGCGTGCTGACCCGCGAAGGCCCGATGGACGACCTCAAAGTGCTGATCGAAACCAAGCCTGGCGTGTCGCCCGAAAGCATCGAAGCGCGTGCGGCGGCCAAGCAGCTGCAGCATGAGATCAAGGTCTACATCGGTTCGAGCGTGGCCATTGAGCTCAAGCCCGAAGGCGGCGTGGAGCGTAGCCAGGGCAAAGCCAAACGCGTGGTGGATTTGCGCGGCAAGTGACGCATTGTCTGCGAGGGTAGTTGGGTGCAGTGACCTGTAGGAGCCCACCCCGTGGGCGATGGTTTTCTAGGGCGTGTGCCACGCCCATCGCCCACAGGGTGGGCTCCTACAAACGCATTGCTCACAGGGGGGTTCTCCCACAAAGACCCCGCATGGGCGATGGATTTGCATTGTAGGAGCCCACCCCGTGGGCGATGGTTTTCTAGGGCGTGTGCCACGCCCATCGACCACAGGGTGGGCTCCTACAAATGCATGGCCCACAGGGGTAGGCTCTCACAAGTGCGGCTCGGTGCCTTCAGGCCCGACATGGCGCATGCGATCCTTGACGGATTTTCAGGCTGCAGGCCACGAATGGCCCGCGCGGTCCTTAGGCAAGCTCAGCTTCCAGCCGCTGGATTGCGCAGGCACCGTGAGCGGCAAGCGCAGCAGGCGTTTGTCGCGTGAGACCAGGGCCGTCAATTGACGCTCTTTGCCCAGCAAGGCGCTCAACTCGTCGAGTTTGCCCAGACGCCAGCTTCCGCCTTGCCCCTTGGCCCCAACGTCCAAGCCTAACCATTCATCACCCGCAGCCAGGCCCGCGGCCTCGCCCGCGCCGCCGCGCAGCACCACCTTGACCTGCACACTGCCTGCGGCCTCAAGAACGCGCAGGCCCAGGCGCTGCGCCATGCCCGAGGTCTCGGCTTCCACGGTGATGCCATGCCCCGTGAGCAGCTCGCGCAGCGGCAGCTCTTGCGTGCTGTGCGCCCAGCTCTGGAGCTCACCCGCCCAGCTGCGGCCGGTCACGGCTTGGAGCTCGTCCAGCAGGTCTTGCTCGCGCATGGGGCCCGCCTTGCAGCGTTTCCACAGGCCGCGCATTACGGTGTCGAGCGTGTGGCCTTCGGTTTTGAATTCGCGGCGCAGCGTCAGGTCCAGGCACAGCGCCACCAGCGCGCCCTTGGTGTAATAACTCACGGTGGCGTTGATGGTGTTTTCGTCTTGGCGGTAGTACTTGACCCAGGCGTCAAAGCTGGACTGCGCCACACTTTGCACATGGCGGCCCGGCGTTTGCTGCACCTGCAAGACGGTCTTGCCCAGCAGCTCGATGTATGTGGCGTCGTCGATCAGCCCTGCGCGGCGCAGCAAGATGTCGTCGTAATAGCTGGTGAAGCCTTCAAAGAACCACAGCAGCTGCGTGTAGTTCTCCTGGCTGTAGTCGTAGCGGGCAAAGGCATCGGGGCGAAGTTGTTTGACGTTCCAGGTGTGAAAGTACTCGTGGCTGATCAGGCCCAGCAGCGTGGTGTAGCCCTCTGGCTTGCGCGGACTGGCGGACAGGCCGTTGTGGCGCGGCAAATCATCGCGTTTGCAAATCAACGCGGTGCTGTTGCGGTGCTCCAGACCGCCATAGCCGTCGTGCACGGCGTTGAGCATGAAGAGGTAGTTTTTGTGTGGCGTTTTTTTACCCGCAGCCTTGCCCGATCCATGCCAGAAATGAATCGCCGCTTCGCAAATTTTTTGCGTGTCGGCCAACAACCGGTCACCGTCAAAGGAGGGCAGAGCGCCCGCCACCACAAAGCGGTGCGGCACGCCGCAGGCGTTGAAACTGCCGCTCCAGAATGCGCCCAACTCCACCGGGCAGTCCACCAGTTCGTCGTAGTTCGCGGCTTGGTAAAGGCCGAATCCTTTTTTGTCGGTTTTGAGCGGCGTCAGACCCGTGGCCGCCTGCCAACTGGGTTGGCTCTTCACAGCTTGCAACTGCAGCTGGTGCGGCGCTTGTTCTTGTCCGTGCACCCGCAGGCACAGGCTGGTGCCATTGAAAAAGCCGCGCTGGCTGTCCAGCCATGCGGTGCGCACCGAGTTGTCAAAGGCATAGACCTCGTAGCTCAGCACCAGAGGCTGCCCGCTCTTGCAAGCGATGACCCAGCTGCACTTGTCTTGCTGCTGTGTGGGCAAACTGCGTCGGCCTTGTTTGGCACTCAGGTTTTGCAGGTTTTTGGAAAACTCGCGCACCAGATAACTGCCCGGAATCCACACCGGCAGCGACACGGTTTGCAAGGCCTGCGGCTGCGCAATCGTCAAAGTGACCTTGAACAGATGCGCGTGCAGGTCGGCGGCTTCAACGGTGCAGTGGATGGCGGTCATGGCTTAAAGGCTGAAATTGGGGGGAGGCTCGGCTTGGAGGGCTGGGCTTGGTTTGGAGGGTATACGCCACGCCGATCGCCCACGGGGTGGGCTCCTACAAAGGAGCGTCTCTGTGGCAGCTGCTTACGTTGCACCCGCTGCCAAAAAGCAGCTCAAGCTGGCCACGATGGTCAGTTGCAAGCGCATGGGCAACCACGGCGCTAAGCCAGCGGCCGGCCAGGTGCGGCGGTCCATCACATAGCAGCCGATCAGCACAAAGCCCAGCAGAGGCAAACCAGCGAAAGCGGGCATCATCACGCCCACCCAGGCCAAAAGGGACGGCACCACACCCCAGGTGAAGTGGATGCGCGGCGCGTTGGGGCTGATCAAGGCGTTGCGAAAGCCCACGCCCCAGTGGATGCCCCCCAAAAACGACACGATCACCGCGCCATAGCCTTGCATGGCCAGGGCCACATAGGGGTGCAGTTCGGGGCCAATCAGCCACAGGCACAGGGCCAAAAACACAAAAGGGATCAGTCCAGCGTAGCCCAGGCGGCGGATCAGCCGCCAGGTCGGGTCTTCGGTCATGGGATGCGGCAGTGTGGATGTCATTTGATCTCGGCGAGCATTTTTTCAACTTGGGCCATGGGCACGGCACCGGGG
>JBIKQY010000122.1:0-7149 GCA_044349465.1 Limnohabitans sp.
ACATTCACCGCTGGGAGATGTGCGCCGAGGTGCTCAAGTCCGGGGACATTGGTTTTGCCGAGGGCTACATGGCCGGCGACTGGACCACACCCGACCTCGCCGCCCTGCTGCGCTTGACGATTGCCAACCGCGACCACATCGAAAGTGCGATTTATGGCCACTGGTTGGGGCGATTGTTTTACCGCATCAAGCACTTGCTCAACCGCAACAACCGCACCAACAGCCGCAAAAACATCCACGCCCATTACGACTTGGGCAATGCTTTTTACGAGCTGTGGCTGGACGGCACGATGAACTACTCATCAGCCTGGTTTGATGGCGACCACAGCCAAGACATGGCCGAGGCCCAAAAGGCCAAGGTGCGCCGCGCCCTGCGCATGGTCAATGCCCAGCCCGGCGACCGGGTGCTCGAAATCGGCTGCGGCTGGGGCGCTCTGGCTGAGGCGGCCACCACCGAGTTTGGTGCGCACATCACGGGCGTGACCCTGTCCACTGAGCAACTGGCTTTTGCCAACGCCCGCATGCAATCGCATGGCGTGCAACAGCGTGCAGATTTGCGTTTGCAGGACTACCGGGACATCAACGATGGGCCTTATGACGCGGTGTGCTCGATCGAGATGATCGAGGCAGTTGGCCAAGAATACTGGCCCACTTACTTTCAGACCATCAGCCGCATGCTCAAGCCCGGTGGCCGGGCGTGTGTGCAGAGCATCACGATCGACGACCGCTTTTTTGAGCGCTACTTGCAATCGACCGACTTCATCCAGCAGTACATCTTTCCAGGGGGCTGCTTGCCCAGCCCCAGCGAGTTCCGCAAACAAGCGCAAGCGGCCGGGCTGCAGGTGGTGGACGAGCTGAACTTTGGCCCCGACTACGCCGAGACCTTGCGCCGCTGGCGTGAGGCCTTCATGGCGCAACTCCACACGGTGCGGACCTTGAAGTTTGACGACCGCTTCATCCGCTTGTGGGAGTTCTATCTGGCCTATTGCGAAGCGGCCTTTGACGAAGCCAACATCGACGTGATCCAGTTCACCTTGGCCAAACCGGCTTGACGACCATGAACCGATCGCTTCAAACCCTCCGCGCAGGCCGCCCGCACACATGGGGTGTGCAGGTGCTGGGCTGTGCGCTGTTGTTGGGCGCACTTGCAGCTGAGGTGCGGGCGCAAAGCACGACCGTGACCAGCCCGAATGCGGCTTTTTCACGTCCCGAAGTGACCGGCTTGGGCGGCGTGGTGCCGACTGCGCCCGTGCGTTTGCGGGTCTGGGGTTTCGAGGTGTACGACGCCCGTTTGTGGACCCCTGTGGGTTTTCGGCACGGGCAATACACGCAGTTTCCGTTTGCGCTGGAGTTGCAGTACTTGCGCAAACTCGAAGGTGCGGCCATTGCCAGCCGCTCGATTGACGAGATGCGGCGCGTGGGCAGCTTCAGCGATGCGCAGGCGCAAAGCTGGGGGGGTGCCATGCGCGAGCTGTTTCCCGATGTGCGTCAAGGCGAACGCATCACCGGCATCAACCTGCCTGGGGTTGGGGCCGAGTTCTGGGTCAACGGCCAACGTGCGGGTGTGGTGAAAGACCCGGCTTTTGCGCGTTTGTTTTTTGGCATCTGGCTCGATGAACGCACGTCCGAACCCAAGATGCGCGCCCAGCTGCTGCAAGGCTTGCAGCCATGAACGGCGCAGCCCTGTCGGACCCGGCGACGTCGGCGGCGGTGCCGCGACAGACCTCGGCCGCTTATGGTTTGCTGGGCTTGCCTTTGGCCTTTGTGGCCTTGCCGGTGTATGTGCATTTACCCAATGTGTACGCCCAGCAGTACGGCGTGACGCTGGCCGCATTGGGTGCGGTGCTCTTGCTCAGCCGCAGCATCGATGCGGTGGTGGACCCTTGGCTTGGGCGTTGGGGCGACAAGCTGTATCGCCACTCGTGGCAGGCCGTGTGGCTGGCCGCGGTGTTGTTGGCGCTGGCCGTGGCGCTGGGCTTTGCGGCTTTGTTTTTTCCGCCTGCGGCGGCCTTGTCGACCACCGGTCTGCTGGTGTGGGTGGGCGCAGCGCTCACGCTCAGCCACCTGGCCTACAGTGGTTTGGGCATCTTGCACCAGGCTTGGGCGGCGCGGCAAGGCGGCGGGGGCATTGCGCAAAGCCGCTGGGTGGCTTGGCGCGAAGGTTTTGCACTGATCGGGGTGTTGCTGGCGTCTGCTTTGCCTGCGCTGTGGGGCTGGGGGCCAACGACGGCCCTGCTGGTGCTCATGCTGGCGCTGGGCTTGTATTCTTGGCGGCGGGTTGCGCGCAGCGCTTTCGCATCGACCATTGCGGTGGATTCTGGGCATGCTGTGGGCAGCCTTTGGCAGCCGTGGCAGCACACGGGCTTTCGCCGTTTGCTGATGGTGTTCATGCTCAATGGCCTGGCCAGCGCCGTGCCCGCCACGCTGGTGCTGTTTTTTGTGCAAGACCTGTTGCAAGCGCCCAAAGCCATGGAGCCGCTGTTTCTGGGTTTGTATTTCGCCGCAGGGGCGCTGTCGTTTCCGCTGTGGCTCAAGGTGATCGACCGCATCGGCCTGCTGCGCACCTGGGCCACGGGCATGACTTTGTCGGTGCTGGCTTTTGTGAGTGTCATCACACTGGGTGCGGGCGACACCACCGGGTTTTTGGTGGTGTGTGCCTTGTCGGGCATGGCGCTAGGCGCGGACCTCACCGTGCCCGGTGCCCTGCTCAACCAGCTGATCGACCGCTGCGGTGAGCGCGGCCGCACAGACGGCGCGTTCATGGGCTGGTGGAATCTGGCCACCAAACTCAATCTGGCTTTGGCCGCCGGGCTGTCTTTGCCATTGCTCGGCTTGTGGGGTTATGCCCCAGGCCAGCAGGGTGCCGATGCTGTGCTGGCGCTGGGCTTGGCTTACGGCTTGTTGCCTTGCGTGCTCAAGCTTCTGGCCGGACTGGCTTTGTACGCGGGCCTGATGCGTCGCCCCGATTTGATCTCGGGGCCTGACGCGGCCCATCCCTTGACCTCCTCGTCGGCCCGCCCCGGCGCGTGAAGCCGCTTTGAACCCACACCACGAAAGCAACCCATGCGCACACCAGCCAACGCCATGATCCACCGCCGCTCCGCCCTGACCCGTTTGGGCGCATTGACCATGGTGGCGGCCACGCCATTTGTGGCCAGCTGCGCCGGGCCGCAGGTGCAGAACTACGCGCAAGAAAAACCATTGCTGGATTTGCGCACCTACTTCACCGGCACCATCGACGCGTGGGGCGTGTTCACCGACCGCAGCGGCCAGGTGGTCAAGCGCTTCACGGTGGTCATGGACTGCAGCTGGAACGGCGACGAAGGCGTGCTGGACGAGGCCTTTGTGTACTCGGACGGCACCAAGCAGCGCCGCATCTGGAAGCTCAAGGCCGGGGCCAACGGCAGCTACACGGGTCGCGCCGACGACGTGGTGGGAGAGGCCACGGGTCAGGTCAGCGGCAACGCGTTCCGCTGGGGCTATACCCTGGCTTTGCCGGTCGATGGCCGGGTCTGGAACGTGGACTTTGACGATTGGATGTTCTTGATGGATGACCGTGTCATGCTCAACAAAGCCACCATGAGCAAATGGGGTGTGAAGCTGGGCGAAGTCACCTTGTCCTTCACGCGCCGCACGCCTTTGGCGGCCAAGTCGGGTTGATATTCATGAACTCCCATTCCTCCGGCGTGGCAGCAATGCCCACTGAAGCGGCCGACATGGCCATGCCCAAAGCAGGCCCACAAACTGCGGCACCCGCCCCGCAGGTGCAAGATAGAAGCTGGCTGCAGCTCAACATGCCCATCACCCATTGGCAAGGCCGCCGGGTCTGGCTTGTGGGCGCATCCACCGGCATTGGCCTGGCCTGTGCGCAAGCGCTGCGCGCGGCTGGGGCCCAGGTGGTGGTGTCGGCCCGCAACCCACAAGGCGTGCAAGACTGGGCCGCGAAAGATGCAGGGGTGCAGTGGCGTGCACTGGATGTGAGCGATGCGTCCCAAGTGGAGGCCACGGCCCGCGCCCTGCAGGCCGAAGGTCCGCTCGACATGGTGGTCTATGCGGCGGGTTACTACCGCGCCCAACGCGCCACGGCCATGGACATCGATGACTTGCTGCAGCACGACAAGGTCAATTACCAAGGCGCTTTGCAGGTCATCAACGCGGTGCTGCCGGGCATGCTCGCCCAGCGCAGCGGGCACATCAGCCTGCTCAGCAGCGTGGCGGGTTGGCGCGGCCTGCCCAATGGCTTGGCCTATGGCCCGACCAAGGCCGCCCTCACCCACTTGGCCGAGACGCTGTACATGGACTTGCAGGACCAAGGCATTGGTGTGAGCGTGGTCAACCCCGGGTTTGTGGCCACGCCGCTCACGGCGCAAAACCAGTTCACCATGCCGGCCTTGATCAGCCCCGAAGAAGCAGCTCGCCAAATGCTCAAGGGTTGGGCACAGGGCCAGTTCGACATCCATTTCCCCAAGCGCTTCACGCTCTGGCTGAAATTGCTGCGCTTGCTGCCTTACCGCCTGTATTTCCCGTTGGTGCGCAAGTTCACGGGGCTTTGAGCCCATACGGAAAGCCACACATGAACAGCCGACAAGCCACGGAAAACCTGGCCACTTTTTTTGAAACCCTGTCGCCACAAAGCGTGGCGCAGCTGCACACGATTTATGACGCGCAAGCCCGCTTCAAAGACCCTTTCAACGAGGTGCAAGGCTTGCCCGAGATCGAGCGCATTTTTCAGCACATGTACGTGGCGCTGAACCATCCGCACTTTGTGGTGACCGGTCAGGTGGTGGACGGCCCGCAAGCCTTTTTGACCTGGGAATTTCGCTTTCGCTTCAAGCGCTTTGACACCACCACCATGCAAGCCGTGCGCGGTGCCAGCCATGTGGTGTTCAACGAGCAGGGCTTGGTGACCCTGCACCGCGATTATTGGGATGCGGCCGAAGAGCTGTACGAAAAACTGCCGGTGTTGGGCGGCTTCATGCGCTGGCTGAAAAAACGCGCCAATACCTGAAGTCTTTCCGAAAGCGTGGTGGACTCAGAACACAAAGCCACGTTACCTGTGCACCATCTCAGATGAGGGCGCGCCCAATAGGCCACCACACCGTTTGGCTTGATCTTGGTGACATGCGTACAACCAATCAAGCCCTTCACTGTGCTTTTTCCAACTCCAAAAATGGATACCGACAGTGACCTTGCCCATCTGACTGGGCAAGGTCACACGACGCATCAAGTTTTGAAATGCGTGGTACAGAGTGGCCCCCCAGTGAGAGGAGGTTGGTATGGTGTCTTTGAAAATGATAATGCGTTTGATTCAAGCGGCTCATTCGATCTTGATGCCCGCTTCTTTCACCACTTTGCCCCATTTGTCGAGCTCGGAAACCATCAATTGGGACATGGCTGCGGGCGTGGACAGGCTGACTTCTACGCCCGCGTCGTACATGGCTTTTTGGGTTTCAGGTGTGTTCATGATTTTGGCCACGTCGCTGTTCAGACGGTTGACGATGTGAGCCGGTGTGCCAGCTGGAGCCAAAAGGGCCAGCCAAATCGTGGCGTCATAACCGGGCACGCCCGCTTCTTGCATGGTGGGCACATTGGGCAGTTGCGGAATCCGCTTGGCACTGGTGACGGCCAAGGCGTTGAGTCGACCGCTGGGCACTTGGGCCAGTGCGTTGGGCACGCCTGCAAAACTGCTCTCCACCACACCAGCGACCAAGTCCGTGGCCGCCAAGCTGCTGCTGCGGTAGGGCACATGCTTGAGTTGCGTCTGGGTCATGGATGCAAACAAACCGCCAATCAAGTGTTGCGCACTGCCGTTGCCTGAAGACGCGTAATGGATGTTGTTGGGTTGCGACTTGGCCAGCGCGATGAACTCCTGCACGTTTTTGGCAGGCACTTTGGGGTTCGTCAACAACACATAAGGCGAATCCACAAGCTTGGTGATAGGTGTGAAGGATTTGATCGGGTCGTAGGGGACGGTTTTGTATATCCAAGGGCTGATCACATGGGTGGACGAAACGATCAACAGGGTGTGACCGTCCGGAGCCGACTTGGCGACTTGGTCGGAGCCGATCATGGAGCCCGCGCCGGGCTTGTTCTCAATCACCACAGGCTGACCGAGGGTCTCGCCCAGCTTGACACCCAAAATGCGCGCCACCACATCGGTGAAGCCGCCAGGCCCAAAGGGCACCACGATCTTGACGGGTTTTGTGGGGTAGGTTTGGGCCAGCGCAGCGCCAGCTGGCAAGGTCAACAAGGCTGCAGTGCAAACGGTGCTCAATAGCTTTTTCATGATTTAACCTTTGTAGGTGGGTTCGGGTTGAGAAAAGAAGCTGTGCAAAATTTGGTAAACCATCAAGTAATTTTTTTGCTGAAAGCTGGCATGCGAGATGCCTTGCATGATGCTGAATTGCTTGTTGGTACAGGGCAGTAACTTGAAGAAGTTGATCAGGTCGTCCAGGCTGGCAATACCGTCGTACTCGCCTCGCATGATGAGTGTGGCTGACTTGACTTGAGTGGGGTCTACCAGCGGCAATTTGGAGCACATGTCGACATATGTGCCCGTGGGCATGGCCGAGTCAAGTGTCAGGATGGCATCGGCAAAAGCGTCTTTGGTGGCTTCGTCGGCGCAAGCTGCGTGGTCACGGTTGAAAATGCTGTGCACAAAAGCGCGGTCAATGGGGCGGCTGTTTTTGGCCAAAAATTCGGGCAATTTTTTGGCACGCTCGGCCAGGGTTGGGCTGCCTTCGCCTGTCCATACAAAGGCATCGAGTGCAAGTTTGGCCACTCGCTCGGGGTGGCGTTGGGCAAACAAAGCCGCCTTTAAGGCGCCAGAAGAAATCCCATAGACCAGCAGCTGTTGTGCGCCAGTGGTTTTCAGGATGTACTCGCTGCCTGCAGCCAAATCATCGGCTCCGTTGCTGATGTCGAAGTTGATGGGCCTGTGTTTGTCAGAGCGACCATAGCCCTCGTTGTCCATGCACCAAGTGTCAAAGCCGCGTTCAGCAAACCAGTTCATCACCGACGAATGCGGCCTGCCGGGAACGTGCAAATCAAATGTGGGTTGAGAGGCCATGGACGAGCCATGGACAAACAAGATGGTGCCCGCAGGAGGGACTTTGGGGGATGCAGGTTTGTTCCACAAAAAAAGACGGA
>JBIKQY010000123.1:0-7148 GCA_044349465.1 Limnohabitans sp.
CCAACAGCAGTTGAATGAGCCGATACCCGCGCCGGACATGGCGCTCTGTAAAAATGAACTTTGAAGAATTGAATCTGGCTCCGGCCCTCATGCAAGCTGTGCGCGAGCTCGGCTACGACACCCCCACGCCCATCCAGGCCCAAGCCATTCCTGCCGTACTGGCCGGACAAGACTTGTTGGCCGGTGCGCAAACCGGCACCGGCAAAACCGCCGCCTTCACCCTGCCCATGCTGCACAAGCTGAGCCTGAGTGAACCCGGCAAAAACCGCTTTGGCGGCAAAGCCATCCGTGCTTTGGTGCTCACCCCCACCCGCGAATTGGCCGCTCAGGTCGAAGAGTCGGTGCGCGATTACGGCAAATACCTGCAACTCGACTCCACCGTGATCTTTGGTGGTGTGGGCATGAACCCCCAAATCAGCAAGGTCAAAAAAGGTGTGGACATTCTGGTGGCCACACCGGGCCGTTTGCTCGACCTGCAAGGCCAAGGCTTCCTGGACTTGTCGACCATTGAAATTTTGGTGCTCGACGAAGCCGACCGCATGCTGGACATGGGCTTCATCCACGACGTGAAAAAAGTGCTGGCTCTGGTGCCCAAAGACAAGCAAAGCCTGCTGTTCTCGGCCACCTTCAGCGACGAGATCCGCGAATTGGCGGGCAACTTGCTCAAAAACCCCCAGAGCATTCAGGTCACGCCCAGCAACACCACGGTGCAGCGCATCTCGCAAGTGATCCACCCCGTGGGCCGCAGCAAGAAAAAAGACGTGCTGTTGCACATCATCCAAAAGCACGACTGGAGCCAGGTGCTGGTGTTCACACGCACCAAGTTTGGCGCGAACAATGTGGCCGACTTCCTGACCAAAAACGGCGTGAAAGCCATGGCCCTGCACGGCAACAAGAGCCAGACCGCCCGCACGCAAGCGCTGGCCGGTTTCAAGAGCGGCGAGATTCGCGCCTTGGTGGCCACCGACATTGCCGCGCGCGGTATCGACATCGAAGACTTGCCACATGTCGTGAACTTTGAAATCCCGAACGTGTCGGAAGACTACGTGCACCGCATTGGCCGCACCGGCCGCGCAGGCGCCAGCGGCGAGGCCGTGAGCCTGGTGTGTCTGGACGAAGAAGGCTTCATGATGGACATCGAGCGCTTCACCAAACAAGAGATTCCAGTTCAGCTGCTCGAAGGCTTTGGTCCTGAGCCAGGCGAAGTGGCCGAGCCCATCGCCATGGGCCGCCAAACCCTTTGGGGCGGCGCAGGCAAGCCGCCAAGCCGTGATGTGATGGCCGCAGCAGCCAAAGCAGCGCGCAGCGACATGATGCAACGCATCCGCGACAACAAAGCCCCTGGTGGCAGCTCCGGCGGACCGCGCCAGCCCCGCGCCGAAGGTCAGGGCCAGCCCCGCCCTTCGCGCAATGCCCCGCCACCCTCGCGCCGCAATGGGCCACAAGGCGCGCCGCGTTTTGAAGGCCAGGGCGATGGTCGCCGTGAAGGCGGCCGTGACGGTCAACGTGATGGCGGTCGTGGACAAGAGCAGCGTGGCGACCCACGTTTTGACAACCGTGGCGACGGTCAAGGCCGTCCCGCACCGCGTGGTCCACGTCCTGAAGGCCGTGGCCCAGCCCGTGGTGGTCAAGGCGGCCAAGGTGGTCAAGACCGCCGCCGCGACGACGGCGACGAATTGCCACGTCACATTGATCCACTGAAAACCACGCAGTTTGCACGCCTGGACTTGCCCAACCGCAAGCCCGTGCGCACCAGTGGCCAACCTGACCCGACACGCACCAGCATCGACAGTCTGGCCAGCAGTGGCCGCCGTCATGGTGGCGGCGGTGGTGGCGGCTATGGCGGTGGCAACCGTGGTGGTAATGGTGGCGGCGGCGGCGGAGGCCGTGGCTTCGGTCGCTGACCCACACGCCCCAAAAAATGCAAAGAGCCCGCACACGCGGGCTCTTTTTTTGTCTGCGTGAACCTCAATCGCGCACAAACAAGGTCACCAACGGGTCGGGGCCCACCTGGCGGCTCCAATGGCCGTGCACAGTCGGGTCAAACGTGGCCCCTTCGGGCAGGGTGTCGGCCGAGTAGAAAAAGTCGCCGGGACCAAACGTGCGCGAGCTGCCGTCTTGCAAAAAGATCTCCATTTGCCCGCCCAGCACAAACAGCCATTGCGGCTTGCCGGTGCAATGAAAGCTGCTGCGAAAGCCCACCGGGCTTTGGCGCAACTGGCAGGCGCTGGCGGCCATCAGGGCCGACAACTGGCTTTGGGGCGTGCCTTCGGTCAAGGGCACCCATTCATCGCGAAAACGGGCACGGCCATCGGTGTCGGTGAAGAGAATGGCTTTTTTCAGCTGGGTCATGGGGGTGTTCTTTCATCTAAATGAAGGCTCGATTGTCGCTGAGCCAACAGGCCAACCCAAGGCCCGTGGCATAGACTGAACGCCAAGCGCCCTGCTGCTGGGGCCCTTGCAGGCTGGGTGCTAAACCGCCCGGCCCCACACCTTTTGCCACTTAGAGATGCCATGAACACTGCCCCATTGAACATCGTTTTCCACGGCCAAAATGCGGCCAACTTTCGCCAGGGTTTTGAAGCCCTGATCGGGCCCGAGCACCGCATCAGCGACCTGAGCGATGGCTTGGACCAACCGGGCGAGCGGGCCCTGTACGAAAACGCGGACGTGGTCATTGGCATTCAGCTCCACAGCGCCATGCCCCAACCCCTGAAGGCACGTTTGTTTCACGCGCCGGCGGCGGGCACCGACGCCATCTCCACCGCCCTGCTGCCCGCGCACTGCACGCTGGCCAATTGCTTTGGGCACGAGAACGCGATCGCCGAATACGTGATGGCGGCTTTGCTGATGCGCCATGTGCCGCTGGCCCGCGCTGACCAAGACTTGCGCCAAGGACAGTGGACGTTTTGGGCCGGTCGTCAGGCGGCGCTGCGCACCGAAATGGGCGCGCAAACCCTGGGCCTGCTGGGCTTTGGACACATCGCGCAGGCCGTGGCCCACCGCGCCAAGGCTTTTGGCATGCGGGTGCATGTGGCCAACCGCAGCCCCGTCAGCCACCCCTTGGTGGAACAAAGCTGGACGCTGGACGGTCTGCAGGCCTTCATGGCCAGCGCCGATGCAGTGGTGGTCAGCCTGCCGCTGACCGACAACACCAAGAGCCTGGTGAACGCGTCGGCGCTGGCCGCCATGCGGCCCGATGCGGTGCTGATGAACGTGGGGCGCGGCGCGGTGATTGAAGAAAAAGCACTTTACGACGCACTGAAGGCGCGACAGATCGGCGGCGCCGTGATCGACACTTGGTACCAGTACCCCACCCCCACGCAAAGCGAATGCGCCCCTTCGAAGTTCGATTTTGCAGCGTTGGACAATGTGCTGATGACGCCCCACATGTCGGGCTGGACAGCCGGCACGGTGCGCCGCCGCCAGGAAACCTTGGCCGATAACATCGGCCGTTTGAGCCGGGGTGAAGCGCTGATCCATGTGTTGCACGGTGGGTGAAGCTTGTGCAGGAGAACGACTCTGTGATGGCCTACGGGGCCGTGAAGACCACGGAAGGCATGGGTCCCGGATCGGGGTCCGGGTTGACTAATACCTGGATCCCGGGTCTTCGCCCGGGATGACAATTGAGGAGCCGGGATGACAATTGAGGACCCGGGATGACCAATTACCACTGTCATGCCGGACTCGATCCGGCATCCATCTCCAACCCAGGGACAGCGCCTCAGCTGCTTTGGCGTTGCACGATCTCAAAGCCCAAATCCAGTTGCGCCACCTCGGGTTCTTCGCCGCGCATGAGGGTCAGCAGCATCTCGGCGGCGGCCTGGCCGATGCGAGCGCGTGGTGTGCGCACGGTGGTCAGGGGGGGCAGCATTTGGTCGCTGCCCGTCAAGTCATTGAAGCCGGCAATGGCCACTTGCTGCGGCACCGACACGCCCATGCGCAGCGCTGCCATCAAGGCGCCTTGGGCCAGGTCGTCGTTGCAAAAAAAGATGGCGTCCACAGCCGGGCGCTGCTGCATGATTTGCTCGAACATCACGCCCCCCAAAGCCAGCGATGAGGGCGCGGGGTTGAGGAATTCCAACGTGGGATCGAAGGCGCCGGCCTCTTGCAAGGCGTGACGCCAGCCGTACAGGCGCTGCATCACACGCGGGTCGAGTTGCGCAGCGGCAAAGGCGATGCGGCGGCGGCCACTGGCCAGCAGGTGCCGCGTCATGGCCGCACCGGCATCGGTTTGACGAAAGCCCACACAGTACAAGGCGTCGCCGTCGCTGGCGGGCAAATCCATCAGGTGCACGCAGGGCACTTGGCTGCGGGCGATCAGCTGGCGTGTGGCCGGGTTGTGGTCCAGTCCGGTGACCAGCAAACCGGCTGGACGGTGCAGCAATTGCTCGCGCAGCAGTTGCTCTTCTTCGCTGGGGTTGTAGTGCGTCACGCCCATCAGGGTCTGGTAACCGGCGGCGCGAAAACTGGTTTGCGCGGCGTCGAGCAGGTCGACAAACAAGGCATTGGACAGCAGCGGAATCAGCATGCCGACGTGGTCACTGCGTTGCGAGGCCAGCGCCCGGGCCGCCGGGTCGGGCACGTAGCCGAGCATGTCCGACACGGCCGTGACCCGCTCGATGAGGGCCGGGTCCACCGCCCGTTCGCCGCGCAGCGCCCGCGACACGGTGCTGGGGCTGACACCGGCGGCGCGGGCCACATCGCTCAAGGTGACGCGGCCTGAAGCGCGGTGCTTTTTGGTCTGGACAAGGGGGCTGGGCAAGGGTTTATCCGTAGAAGTGTTGAGCCTCAAGGTCTATAGGATAGCGCTATCCCACAGGTTTTGAGGGTCGATTTTGTCCGAAGCAGATTTTCCTGAAGAAGCTCAGGAATAGGCCCTCGACAAGAGTTTCATTTTTTTTAATTGTCTTGGACAGCGCTGTCCATAAGAAAAAAGCAGGAGTTTTGAATTGTCCAAACCCGATGTGCTGGCCGTGGCCAAACTGCACCCTTTCTACCAAAAAGCCCTGGAGTCGCTGTACACCGTGCACGACCGCACCCATGTGACCGACCCGGCCGCTTTTGCCGCCCTGGCCCCCCGCATCGTGGGTGTGGCGGGCACGGGCGAGGCCAGCGTGCCGCGCAGCCTGCTGGCGCAGCTGCCCAACGCCAAAGTGGTGGCGGTGTTTGGTGTGGGCTATGACGGCGTGGATGTGCCTGCCGCCATCGAGCACGGGATCCCCGTGACACATACCCCGGACGTGCTGACCGACGATGTGGCCGACTTGGCCATGGGTCTGGTGCTGTCGGTGGGCCGCGCCATCCCGCAAGCGGACCAGTTTGTGCGTGCAGGCCAGTGGACCAGTGGCCCCATGGCTTTGGGCCGCAAGGTTTCGGGCGCGCGCTTGGGCATCGTGGGACTGGGGCGCATTGGCAAGGCCATCGCCAAGCGGGCGCAGGCTTTTGGCATGTCGATCGCCTACACCGCGCGCAGCGAAAAACCCGATTCGGGTTGCCAGTTTTTCCCCACAGCGACGGCCTTGGCGGCGAACGTGGATTTTTTGGTGGCCATCACGCCCGGCGGCGCAGGCACCCAACACCTGATCAACGCCGAGGTGCTGAAGGCCTTGGGGCCGCGCGGCTTTTTGATCAACGTGGCGCGTGGCAGCGTGGTCGATGAAGCGGCCCTGATCACCGCCTTGCAAAACGGCACTATCGCGGGCGCAGGCCTGGATGTGTTCGCCAACGAGCCCAACGTGCCCGAAGCGCTGTGGGCCATGCGCAACGTGGTGCTGACCCCGCACATGGCCAGCGCCACCACCGAAACGCGCCAGGCCATGGCCGATCTGGCTTTTGCCAACATGCAAGCCGGTATTTCTGGCCAGCCCTTGCGCACGCCCGTGCCCGAGTGCAAGGCGATGGTGAAGTGATCTGCGCTCCAACGACATGAACACCTCGCCTTTGCGATTGATCGTCATGGGGGTTTCCGGTTGCGGCAAGTCGACCATGGCTGCCGCCCTGAGTGAACGCCTGGGCCTGGACATGGTGGACGGCGATGACCTGCACCTGCCTGAGAGCGTGGCCAAGATGCGTGCAGGCATTCCCCTGCAAGACGCTGACCGCTGGCCTTGGCTGGACCGCATTGGCCAATACCTGGCGCAAGCGCACCCACAAGGGCGCGTGGTCGCCTGCTCGGCCCTCAAGCGGGTGTACCGCGACCGCATCCGCGAGCAAGCGGGGGATGTCTGTTTTGTGTTTCTCGATGGAGACTTCGATTTGATTGCGCAGCGCATGCACCAGCGTGTGGGCCACTACATGCAGCCGGGCTTACTCGACAGCCAGTTCCGCACCCTCGAAAAACCAGAGACCGATGAGGCCGATGTCATCACCCTGCCCATCACCGAAACCGTGCAGGACATGGTCACCCAAGCGCTTCAGGCTTTGCACAGCCGCCTGCACCCTGCCCTTTGATTTTCAACAAGGATTGCCCATGTTCATCCGCTGCGCATTTTTCCAAGGCCAAGTCAAACCCGGCCTTGAAGACGCCTTCAACCGCTACATCCGCGAGAACCTGGTGCCCCTGTGGACCCGCTTTCCGGGTGCCCAGGAAGTGCGCGTGCTGCGGCAGGTGGAAAGCGACACCCAGGACCCGCACTTTGGCATGGTGCTGGCCGTGCGCTACCCGAGCCGCGAGGCGATCGAGATCGCCTTGGCCTCTGAGGTGCGCATGAAGAGCAAAGAAGTGTCCAAAGACATGATCGCCATGTTCGATGGCACCGTGTTTCACACCGTCTTCAGCGCAGATGAGTACGCGCTGCCCACCGATTGAGTTTCGCGACAGTCCTTTAAATCAACCCGGAGACAACACCATGAAACTTTCCCGCATCCTTCTCGCCTGCCTGGTCGCCGCCATCGGCTCCAGCGCCTACGCTGCCAAGTTCAACCTGAAAATGGGCCACGCGGTCAACGCCACCGACGGCCAGCACGCCGCCGCCCTGAAGCTGGCCGAGCTGGTCAAACAACGCACCAACGGCGATGTCGAAATCACCGTGTTCCCGGCCAACCAGTTGGGCAACGACGCGGCCATGATCAACGGCACACGCGGCGGCACGATCGACATCGTCTCCAGCGGTGCCTCCAACTTCAACGGCATCGTGCCCAACACC
>JBIKQY010000124.1:0-7106 GCA_044349465.1 Limnohabitans sp.
TGATCAGGGTGCCGGATGCGGCTTCTTCGTTGATGTCAATGTCCCAAGGCGTGAAGCTGGACAGCACACGCATAGGCACTTTGTATTTGCCCGCAAATTCGACCGAGCGGATTTGCAAAACTTTGGAGCCGAGCGATGCCATCTCCAGCATTTCTTCAAAGCTGACGGTATTCAGGCGGCGCGCTTCTGGCACCACGCGGGGGTCGGTGGTGTAGACGCCGTCCACGTCGGTGTAGATCAGGCATTCGTCGGCTTTGAGGGCCGCAGCCACGGCCACGGCCGAAGTGTCGGAGCCGCCACGGCCGAGCGTGGTGATGTTGCCGTTGTCGTCCACGCCTTGAAAGCCGGTGATGATGACCACCTTGCCGGCATTCAGATCGGCCATGACTTTTTGGTCATCGATCGACTGGATGCGGGCTTTGGTGAAAGCGTCGTTGGTTTTGATGGCCACTTGCCAACCAGCATAACTGACCGAGGGCTGGCCCTCGGATTGCAGCATGTCGAGTTCTCGGCTGTAAGTGGTGTCAGGCTTGGCGGGGGCCAGCTCTTTGGCCAGGCCCAGCAGGCGGTTGGTCTCGCCGCTCATGGCGCTGGGGACCACCACGATCTGGTGGCCAGCGCGCGCCCATTTGGCCACGCGCTTGGCGACATTGCGAATGCGCTCGGTCGAGCCCATCGAGGTGCCGCCGTATTTGTGAACGATCAAAGCCATGTGTAGTTTGGGTAAATGAAAAAAGCAGATGCGGCCAAGCAAAGTCATCTCAAGCCACACTCCCTGCGTTCAAAAGGGGGGTTAAGCCCCCAGCAAAACCTGTCAATTGTAGCAACCGGGCTGACACGAACATGACCCCACCGCCCCGGCGACCAAGCTGGACCCAACGGTTGTGTTCGCTTGCGCGACCCCGCCCGTTTGTCGCTTGCCTCAGGGGCTCAAAAAAATCAATCCAACCCCGTCACGCTCGACAAAGCCCTGCCCCACTTTCAGATGCAGGCGGTGCCCCCGGGTGGTACAGGCCACCACCTGGTCCAGCAACTCATGCAGCTGCGCGGTACTGGGCGTGGTCGCGTGGTGCTGTCTCAGCCAGTGACGCAACACCAGCGCCTGGCGGGCACGGCTGAGCTGCTGAAGGGCATGGATGCGCGGGGGTACGCCCACTTGCGCCAAGTCTTGCGCAGCCACTTCATTCAAAACCTCTTGCGCCTGGGCAGCATGGGCGGCGCTGCGGGCAAAAGTCTCACGAAAAGCGGGCAAGGCCTCGGCCAGCGCGGGCAGCACACGGGCGCGGATGCGGTTGCGGGTGAACGTCTCATCCGTGTTGCTGGGGTCTTCTACCCAGGTTTGGCCCTGGCTTTGCAACCATTCGCGCAATGCCGCGCCTGGCACAGCCAGCCACGGGCGGTGCCAGGCCAGGCCCTGCCGCTGCCAGTGCGCGGGCATGCTGGCCAAACCGGGCAGGCCTGCGCCACGCGACAAGGCCAGCAACAAGGTTTCAATCTGGTCGTCGGCGTGCTGGGCCAGGGCCACATCACGCACCTCGGGCCATTCGGTCTGAACGGCTTGGGCCAGCGCGGCATAACGGGCTTGGCGCGCTGCGTCTTCAGGGCTTTGGCCCGGTGCGTGGCCCGCCTGAACTCTGCGCACGGCCAGTGGCACACCCAGGGCCAGACACAGTGCTTGGCAATGCGCCTCGAAACCATCGGCTGCGGCCTGCAGGCCGTGGTGGATGTGCACCGCCCTCACCTGTCCTGGCCAGCGGCGGGCACAGGCTAAGAGCAGCGCGATAGAGTCGGCCCCGCCACTTAAAGCGACGGCAAAAGGAAGGCCCGGGCTGAAACCAGCCAGGGCCTGTTCGGGAGAGGGTGAACGGTGCGCCGCCATGGGGAAAGCCTGCGGCTGCGCAGCAGGTTTCACAGCCGACTTATTTGCCCGCTTTGGTGTCGGTGAAGCGGCCGTAGCTGTTCAGGCGCTCATAGCGGCGCTCGAGCAGTTCTTTGGGTTTGAGGTCGGCCACCTGACGCCAGGCATCGCCCAGGGCGCGCTTGAGGAAGGACACCATTTGGTCGGTGTCGCGATGGGCACCGCCCACAGGTTCGTTGACGATCTTGTCCACCAGACCCAGGGCCTTGAGGCGGTGGGCGGTAATACCCAAAGCGTCGGCAGCCACTTCGGCCTTTTCGCTGGTTTTCCACAAAATGGAGGCGCAGCCTTCTGGGCTGATGACCGAGTAAACCGAGTACTGCAGCATCAAGACTTGGTCCGCCACCGAAATGGCCAAAGCCCCGCCGGAGCCGCCTTCGCCAATGATGGTGGTGATGATGGGCACTTCCAGCTGGGCCATCTCGAAAATATTGCGGCCAATGGCCTCAGACTGGCCGCGCTCTTCGGCGTCAATGCCGGGGTAAGCGCCAGGCGTGTCGACGAATGTGAAGACGGGCAGCTTGAATTTTTCGGCCGTTTTCATGAGGCGCAGGGCTTTGCGGTAGCCCTCGGGCTTGCTCATGCCAAAGTTGCGCAGCGTGCGCTCTTTGGTGTCACGCCCTTTTTGTTGGCCTAGGACCATGCAGGCCTGGCCATTGAAGCGGGCCAAACCACCCACGATGGACAAATCATCGGCAAAGTGGCGGTCACCGTGCATCTCGACAAAGTCGGTGAAGATGCCGTGGATGTAATCCAAGGTGTAAGGGCGCTCGGGGTGGCGCGAGATTTTTGTGACCTGCCAGGGGCTCAGATCGCTGTAGATGTCTTTGGTCAGTTGCTGGCTTTTTTTGCTCAGCTGGTCGATTTCGAGGGTGATGTCCACCGCCGATTCGGTTTGCACATAGCGCAACTCTTCGATCTTGGCTTCGAGTTCGGCAACGGGTTGCTCAAAGTCGAGAAATGTTTTTTTGGCCAAGTTGGACTCCTCTCTGTTCAGTTTCCGGGTGGACGCGGTGTCCAGCCCCTCAATACGCCACCGGCACGGGGTCCAGCGAACGCCAAATATACCAAGTTGCCACGGTCGAATACGGGCTCCAGGCCTGAGCGACCTCGCGGGCGTCGCTGCGGCTGACGGGCTCGCCAGAAAAATAGTTGCGGCTGATGCCATTGATCAGGCCCACATCGTCAAGGGGCAGCACATTGGGCCTGAGCAGGTGAAAGATCAGGAACATTTCGGCCGTCCAGCGGCCAATGCCGCGAATCGCCACCAGCTCATCGATGATGGCCTCGTCGTCCATCTCTTGCCAGGCCTTGACGTGCACGGTGCCCGAGCTGAAGTGCACCGCCAGATCGACCAGGTACTCGACCTTGCGGGCCGACAAACCGGCCGCGCGCATGTCGTCCACTTTGAGTTTCAGCACCGCCGCAGGTGTGAGCCGTTTGGACAGGGCGGAAAACCGGTCCCACACCGATTGCGCGGCCTTGACCGAAATTTGCTGGCCCACAATGGAACGCGCCAAGGTCACAAAAGCATCGCCCCGGGTCTCCAAAATGGCATCGCCAAACTGGGGGATGAGCTTTTTCATGACCCGGTCTTTTTTGGCCAGGTGCGCGCAAGCCTCGGCCCAATAGGCGGGCGTGACAGGGATCACTTCCAGGCTGGGGCTGGGCGTCACTGCGCCGACTCCCAGGTCGTGCCTGCGGCCGAATCTTTGAGAACGATGCCTTGCGCCAGCAAATCGTTGCGGATGCGGTCGGCTTCGGCAAAGTTCTTGGCCTTTTTGGCGTCGGCACGGGCCTGAATTTGGACCTGAATGGCCGCTTCATCCAGCCCTGCGCCCGCTTGCAGATAAACCGTGGGGTCGGTTTGCAGCAAGCCCAGCAAGCCGCCCAGGGCTTTGAGCAAGCCCGAGCGCTCGGCCGAGCCGCTGCGGTTGACTTCGCCTGCCAACTCGAACAGCACGGCCACCGCTTCGGGCGTGCCAAAGTCCTCGTCCATGGCCGCCTTGAAGCGTGCAGGCAAGGGATCAGCCCAGTCGATGGAGACTTGGGCTGGCGGCACGGCTTGCAGCGCGGTGTACAAGCGCTTCAAAGCGCCTTTGGCGTCATTCAGGTGCACATCGCTGTAATTGAGCGAGCTGCGGTAGTGGCTGCGCACGATGAAAAAACGAACTGTCTCGGCATCGAATTCTTTGAGTACATCACGGATGGTGAAGAAGTTGCCCAAGCTCTTGGACATCTTTTCGTTGTCCACATTGATAAAGCCGTTGTGCATCCAAAAGCGCGCCAAGGGCTGGCCGTTGGCGCCTTCGCTTTGGGCGATTTCGTTTTCATGGTGCGGAAACTGCAGATCAGCCCCGCCGCCGTGGATGTCAAAAGTCTGGCCCAGCAGCGCACAGGCCATGGCCGAGCACTCGATGTGCCAGCCGGGACGGCCCGTGCCAAAAGGACTCGCCCATTTGACGTCTTCGGGCTCGGTAGGCTTGGCGCTCTTCCAGAGCACGAAGTCGAGCGGGTCTTGCTTGTCGGTTTCAACGGCAACGCGCTCACCAGCATTCAGCTCATCAAGAGATTTGCCCGAGAGCTTGCCGTAACCCGCAAATTTACGCACCGAATAATTCACATCCCCATTGCCCGCACGGTAGGCCAGACCTTTTTGCTCCAGCGTGCCGATCATGCTCAGCATCTGGGGTACGTAATCGGTGGCGCGGGGCTCGTGTTGGGGACGCTCAATGCCCAGCGCGTCAGCATCCTGGTGCAGCGCATCAATCATGCGGTCGGTCAGTTCGCGAATGGTTTCGCCGTTTTCCAAAGCGCGTTTGATGATCTTGTCTTCGATGTCGGTCACATTGCGCACATAGGTGACTTGGTAGCCACTGGCCTTGAGCCAACGCTGCACTACATCGAACGCGATCATTGAGCGGGCATGCCCCAAGTGGCACAGGTCGTACACGGTCATGCCGCAAACGTACATGCGCACATGACCGGGCTCGGCCGGAGAAAAATCGGAAACAGCTCGGCTGAGCGTGTTGAAAATGCGCAAACTCATGTCAAATCGAAAAAAATGGCGGTCAAAAAAAAGCCGCTTGGGGTGCTGCGCACCCGGGGCCGTCGGCTCAATCAACGGCGGCAAAACGGCTCAAAAAAAGCCAGCGCGCACGGGGCTGGCGGCACCTTGGGGCACACGGAAAACCGCAAGGGGCTCCGCTACAATGACCGCTCAGTATATCCCCGAGCCAAGGCCTGCGGTGCTCTTTTTGAGTCGGCCTGCGCCACACCCGGCGGCTCGGTAGCGTCTTTTTTCACCCCCCTCTTTCTTTGGGCACGCATGCGAAACTGGCTCGGCTGTATGGTTTTTTGCACCCTGTGGACTTGCAGTCTGGGTGTGCGGGCCGACCTGTACAAAGAGGTCAACACCTTGGTGCAAAACGGCCAATGGGCGCAAGCCCAGGCCTTGGCCGAGACCCGACTGAAAACCGTGCCCACCGACCCGCAAATGCGCCTGCTGCAAAGCCATATCCAGACTGGCCTGGGCCAAACCCAGGCGGCCATGGACACGCTGCGCACCTTGACCCAGTCCTTCCCCGAATTGCCCGAACCGCACAACAACCTGGCGGCCTTGCTGGTGCGCGAAAACCGCCACGACGAGGCACTGGTCGCCTTGCAAGCGGCCCTCAGGGCACGGCCGGACTACGCGCTGGCCCTGGAAAACCTGGGCGATCTTCACTTGGCATTGGCTGCCCAAGCTTTCGCACGGGCCCGGCTTGTGGTGCCAGCCCAAACCCGTTTGCAAACCAAACAACTGGCCACCGAACAGGTGATGCGCACGCCCTGATAACGAGCGCATGGTGTACGCCTTGACCCACCCTGGATGCCCCTCCTGACCACGACAGACCCACCACTCCTGCCCAAACACATGACCCATTTGAACCACCACCGCCGCTGGGCCGCCCTGGCCCTGAGCCTGAGCTTGCTGGCCCCCTGGAGCGCACAGGCGCAAAACGCCAGCGCGCCGCAGAGCGCCAGCACACCCAAAGTGCGCATCAGCACCTCCATGGGTGACATCGAGGCCGAGCTGTATGCCGACAAGGCCCCCAAAACCGTGGCCAACTTTTTGCAGTACGTGAGCGAAAAACACTACGAGGGCACGATTTTTCACCGCGTGATTGCCGGCTTCATGGTGCAAGGCGGCGGCTTCGATGCCCAGTACAAAGAGAAAAAAACCCGCGCACCGGTCCCACACGAGGGACGCCAGGCACTGGCTGGGGGCCTGAAAAACACCACCGGCACACTGGCCATGGCCCGCACCAACGACCCGCAATCGGCCACCGCGCAGTTTTTCATCAACGTGGTGGACAACGCGTTTCTGGACCCCACCCCGATCCCCGACGGTGACCCAGTCGCCAAATTTCAATACCAAGGCCGTGTTTACGAGAACGTGGCCCGCGCCCAACTGCTGAACGCCCCCCAACTGTTTGGCTACACCGTTTTTGGCAAAGTCACGTCCGGCATGGACGTGGTCCAAAAAATCCGCAACACGCCCACGGGCGCAGGCGGCCCCTTCCCGACCGATGTTCCACGGACGCCGGTTGTCATCCAATTCATCACTTTGTTGAAGTAACACCATGAGCAACCCACAAGTCGAACTGCACATCACCGGCTACGGCGTCATCACCCTCGAACTGGACGCTGAAAAAGCCCCCAAGTCGACCGAGAATTTCTTGGCCTATGTGAACAAGGGCCACTACAACAACACGATCTTTCACCGTGTGATCCCCGGCTTCATGGTCCAGGGCGGTGGTTTTGAGCCCGGCATGACCCAAAAGCCCACGGACGCCACCATCGAAAACGAAGCCAACAACGGCCTGAAAAACGACGAGTACACCGTGGCCATGGCCCGCACATCGGCGCCCCACTCCGCTTCGTCGCAGTTCTTCATCAACGTTGCCAGAAACGACTTTTTGAACCACACCGCGCCCTCCATGCAAGGTTGGGGCTATGCCGTGTTCGGCAAAGTGGTCAAGGGCACCGAAGTGGTCGACCAGATCAAGGGCGTGAAAACCGGCAACCGCGGCGGCCACGGTGACGTGCCCAAAGAAGACGTCGTCATCGAAAAAGCCGTCGCATTGTGATGGGTTAAGCCGTGTCCGCTGACCCGCGCACCACAGCCCCGACCCTCGGTCGGCTG
>JBIKQY010000125.1:0-7065 GCA_044349465.1 Limnohabitans sp.
ACAACCAGTATACGGTCCACAAAAACAGGTAGCCAGCAGCGGCCCCCCAGAGGGCTTCATTCAGACCGATGCCCGTCAGCCCCAGACTGGTGGCCATCAAACCCGACCACACCAGGGGTTGGGTGATGGCGTCGGGTAGCAAGCGTGTGTCGGCATCGATGGCGGCCAGCGCCACCAAGGCGGCGGCAAAGCCGGCCCAGGCGAGCGCCTGAAAACCCAAGCCGTGTTCGGCAGCAGCCCACATGAACAGACCGCAAGTGATCAGTTCAATGGCTGGATATCGCCAAGCAATAGGCGCTTGGCAGTGGGCGCATCGGCCACGCAGTCGAATAAAGCTCAGCAGGGGAATGTTCTCGTGCCAAGCCAAGGCGTGTTGGCAGTGGGGGCAGTGCGAGCGCGGCACCGCCAGATTGAAGCGGGGCGCATCTGGCGGGGCATCGCCTGGCGGAGTGTCCCATTGCGCTTGCAGCATGAGCGGCAGGCGGTGGATCACCACGTTCAGAAAGCTGCCGATCATCAAACCCAGCAAAGCCGCCAGGCCAAGTGCCAAAACGCTGTCGTTCATGTCAAAAAACTTGCCCCAAACTGAATATCGGTAAATACATGGCCACCAAGATGGCCCCAATGAAGCCGCCGAGCACCACGATGATCAGCGGCTCCAACAAACTGCTCAGACCATTGACCTGGTCGTCGAGCGCGCTTTCCATCAGGCCACCCGCCCTGCCCAGCAAGCTGTCCAAGGCCCCGGTTTCCTCGCCCGTGGCGCACAACTGCACGATCATCGCCGGAAAATGACCGCTTTGGGCCATGCTCTCACTCAAACTGTGGCCTTGAATCACCCGTCGTTGCACTTGCAAGGTGGTGTCAGCAAAGACCGGATGATCGCATGCCTGGGCTGTGGGCCCCAAGGCTTCGGTCAAGGGAACGCCCGCCGCCAGCAAGGCCGAAAGGGTTTGCGCCCATCTGGCCACCACCGCCGTGGTCAACAACGGCCCGAGCACTGGCCAGCGCAGCCACCACCGGGCCAGCCATTGCCGCACGCGGCGGGCTGCCGGGCTACTTTGTTGTCCTGCCCACAGCAGCAACACGCCCAAGGGCAGAGCCGCTGGCCAGGCCCGCACCAGCGCGTCGCTCATGCCCACCACCACCTGCGTGGCCAAGGGCAACTCGGCCCCAAAAGACTGGAACACGTCCTGGAAAACCGGCACCACCAGCACCAGGATCAGCGCCAAAATGCCCAAGGCCACAGCCATCACGGCGATGGGGTAGGTCAAAGCAGAACGGATTTTGGAGCGCATCGCTTCGTTTTTTTCCAGCGTCAAGGACAGCCGCTCCATCATCGTGTCCAAAATCCCGGCGGCTTCGCCCGCTTGCACCATGTGCACATAAAGGCCGCTGAAATGCTTGGGGTGTTTGGCCAGGGCGTCGTGCAAGGCCACACCGGCTTCCACATCGTTGCGCACACTTTGCATCACGACCACCAGGCCCTTGGCGCTCATGCTGCGGCACAGCATGCCCAAGGCCTGTACCACCGGCACCCCTGCGCGCAACATGGCTGCCCATTGCCGTGTCATGACGGCCAGGTCCTTGGTTTTGACGGTGTCCGGCGGTGACCACCACAGGCGCTGAAGCTGCACCTGTTGAAGCCCTTGCCTGCGCAGTTGCACCCGGGCCAGATCGGCGTTCAGGGCCTGAATTTGGCCGCTTTGGGCATGGCCTTGTTGGTCACGACCACGCCAGCGAAAAGCTGTGGTGGCGCGGGCAGGCGAAGGGGTGCTCATGTGCTTTCCCGCGTGGCGGCCAGCACTTCGTCCAGCGAAGTGATGCCCTGCTGCACTTTGCGCAAGCCCGCCATGCGCAAACTGCTGACCCCTTCGCTGCGGGCTTGGCGGGTCATCTCTTGTATCCCCGCTTCTTGCAAAACCAGTTGCTGCATCTCTGTGCTCACGGGCATGACCTGGAAAATCCCGGTTCGACCGGCAAAGCCTTTGTGGCATTGTGGGCAGCCTACGGGCTCAAACACGGGCACGGGATCGACAAGGCCCAGACTGGACGGCCACCCTGCTTTGTGCCAAATCGCAGCGGGCACGCTGGCCGCGCGTTTGCAGTGCGGGCACAGGCAGCGCACCAGGCGTTGCGCCGTGATCAGGCTCACACTGGCAGCGATGTTGTAGGGGGCAGTGCCCATGTTGCGCAAGCGCACCAAGGTGGCTGGGGCGTCGTTGGTGTGCAAGGTCGAGAGCACGAGGTGCCCGGTTTGCGCAGCTTGGATGGCGATGTTGGCGGTCTCCAGATCGCGCACTTCGCCCACCATCAAAATGTCCGGGTCTTGGCGCAAAAAAGCCCTCAAGGCCACGGCAAAGTTCAGGCCTGGCTTGTCCTGCACATTGACCTGGTTGATGCCCGCGAGCTGGATTTCGCACGGGTCTTCTACGGTGGCGATGTTCACCTCGGGCGTGTTCAGCAGGTTCAGACAGGCGTACAAGGATTGTGTTTTGCCCGAGCCGGTGGGGCCAGTCACCAGCACCAGGCCGTGCGGTGCACGGATCGCCGCCAGCAAGCGCTCCAGGTCTGCTGGCTCGTAACCCAGACGGCCCAAGTCCAGTTGGGCCTGTGCCGAGTCCAGCACCCGAATTACCAGTTTTTCACCAAACAAGGTGGGCAAGGTGCTGACACGCAAGTCCAGCTCCCGACCTTGCGCCAATTGCAGTTTCATGCGGCCGTCTTGTGGCAGGCGCTTTTCGGCAATGTCCAGGCGCGACATGACCTTGATGCGTGATGCCAACCGGTCCTTCAGGGCCATGTGAGGCGTGGCCACTTCGCGCAGCTCTCCGTCGATGCGCATGCGAACGCGGTACTGGTGTTCGTAAGGTTCAAAGTGCAGGTCTGACGCTTTGAGCGCCACCGCCTGTTCCAACAGTTGCTGGACATAGTTGACCACTGGCGCGTCTTCATGCCCGGTCAGAGAAGGCCGAATCTGAGGGGATTCCATGAGCTTGCCTTGAAAATTCAGTACTAAATAATTCAAATGATGGCGCTAGGTGGGTGATTTGTAAATGCCTTGTCATGGACTTGCCAGGTCTTATCGGGTCCAACAAGACACTCAAAAAGGCTGCCCGTCAAGGACCTCTGTTCCAGTCAGTCTTTCTGACAGCCTTCAAAATACTTTTATTCATTCGTTAACAGGAGACACAGATGCATGTTGGTATTGCAGGCACCGGCAAAATGGGCACGGCAATAGGGTCTCGGTTGTTGTCTTTGGGCAACCCCGTGACGGTTTGGAATCGCTCCGCTGAGCGCGCACAGCCCTTGATGAATGCCGGAGCGCAGTGGGCCGAGTCGCCCAGGGCCTTGGCTGAGTCGGTCGACGTGGTCATCACCTTGCTGACCAATGAAGCGGCGCTCGATGACGTTTATGGCTCCGACACAGGCTTGCTGGCAGGTCGTGTCGCCAACAAGGTGTTCATCGACATGAGCACCGTGCGTCCCGCAAAACCGCAAGAAATGGCGCACAGGGTCCAAGCGGTCAAGGCCTTTTTTCTGGAGTGCCCCGTGGGCGGCAGCGTGGGGCCTGCTAAAGAAGGCAAGTTGCTGGGCTTTGTGGGTGGCGATGCACTGGATTTGCAAAAAGTCAGGGCTTTGCTCGATGTGATTTGTCGCCGAGTGGAGCATGTGGGACCACATGGCGCAGGTGCCACCATGAAACTGGCGGTTAACTTGCCTCTGATGGTGTATTGGCAAACTCTGGGCGAGGCCTTGTCGCTGGTTGAGCCTTTGGGTTTGGAGCCGCAACGCGTCATCGATATCTTGTCGGATTCTTCCGGTGGCCCCAATATGCTCAAGGTGCGTGGCGGCATGATCGCGCAGACCCTCAGTCAGCTCAAGAGCGATCAGGTCACGGTGAATGTGGCGACGATGCGCAAAGACATGCAGGCCATGCTCGACCAAGGTCAGGCGACACACAAAAGCCTGCCCTTGACGGCTTTGGCCTTGCAACAGTTCGAGTCCGCTGCACAAAGCGGATTGGATACCAAGGATTGTTCGGAGTTGCTGGTGTGGTGGTTGACGAAAGGCAGCCGCGCCTGAATCGCTGGCGCAGCCGCCTTGTCCTGTGCCGTGAGTGCCTTACTCGAGGCGCATTTCCCGGATGATGGCGCGGAACTGGTCCATTTGCCGACGCAGCATGGCATCTTGTTCGGCCGGTGTGGAGCCCACGCCTTCAGCCCCCAAGTCGGTCAGGCGTTTGACCACATCGGGGTGACGCACTGCTGCGATCACTTCCTTGTTCAGCCGTTCAATGATGTCTTTGGGTGTTTTGGCTGGGGCAAACACACCGTTCCAACCTTCCAGTTCCAAATTGGGAAAGCCCAACTCCCTGACGGTGGGTACTTCGGGCAGGCCCGGGATGCGTTTGGATGCCGTTGTGGCGATGGCTTTGAGCGTACCGGCCTTGATTTCGGCCAAGGATGAAGACAGTTGATCACCACCA
Organism: Limnohabitans sp.; assembly: GCA_044349465.1. Lineage (GTDB taxonomy): Bacteria > Pseudomonadota > Gammaproteobacteria > Burkholderiales > Burkholderiaceae_C > Limnohabitans_A. The sequence goes on from JBIKQY010000125.1 coordinate 4,490, forward strand.
ACCTGGAGTCGACCCGCCAGCAATTCCTGCTTGAGAGGGGCCGCGCCCTTGAACGGAATGTGGGTGATGTTGACTTTGCCTTCTTTTTTGAAGGCCTCACCCAACACGTGCATCGTGGAGCCCGGACCTGTCGAGCCATAGTTGTACTGCAGCGCAGGGTTGCTGCGCAACAAGTTGGCCAGTTCTTTCAGATCTTTGGCAGGCACGCTGGGGCTGGCCGTCCAGACAAAGGGCACATAAACCGCAATCGATACCCCGGCAAAGTCGGTGTCGACATTGAAGGGGGAGCGGTTGGCCAAGGTTTGCGCCACCGAGGCCAGCGGAAACGACAGGTTGTGCATCATGATGGTGTAACCGTCGGGGGCCGCTTTGGCCATCAGGTCGGCACCAATTGCGCCACCCGCTCCACCCCGGTTGTCCACCGTGACGGGTTGGCCCATGGATTCGCTCATCTTTTGTGCCACGATGCGTGCCACGATGTCGGTGGTGCCTCCCGCAGGAAAAGGCACGATCATTTTGATGGGTTTGCTGGGGTAGGCCTGCGCCAGGGTGACGGGGTGAAGCGCCAGCATCACCAGGCCCAGCAAGCCAGAGGCGAAAATTTGACGCCGTTTTTGAGGTATTGAACGCATGATGTCTCCTTGTGTTTGTGGCCCCAGCACGCCAAAGCCAAGGGCAAAATCACTATCACACAAGTTCAGGACCCCGATGCATCACCAAAGTGACAAGCCATGGCCATGCCTGGTCGCTCTGGCTGACAAAGACACGATCAAATTCCGAAGCTTTTGGAATTCGCAAATGAGCGTGACCCAACTGCTCGTGTTGTATGTGTGGCTGACGCCAAGAAAGTGGCGTGACGTCAAGCAGATCAGCAAACGCGCCGGACGATTTTGTAGACTGCCGAAGAGGGGTCAATGTCCATCCACTCGTTGAGCATGCCCTGACGACTGATCACCTTGCCCGTCATCATGGCGCCGCTGTAGTAAGTCATGTGCATCACGCGGGCCATTTTGGCCTGGCAGTTGATCATCAATTGGGTTTGCGCCGACAGGTAAGCCTGGCCTTCAGCGGTGCTTTGTGGTTTTTTGTAATCGATAGCGCTCCACAAGACCTTGCGGCCAGACTCCTGTGTCACAGAATTGGCGTCGATGTAGAACATCCCTTGATCGTTCAAAGTGATGGCTTCCCATTTGGGAGCGGCCATGCTCTGGGTTGCCAAAAGAGTCGAGCAGGCGATGAGTGCCAGGGTGGATGTTTTGAAATGTTTCACGTTCATCCTTGGCGTGTGGTCGGGTCAGGTGCGCCGGTCAAGCAACTGCGAGGCCAGCGCCACCATGGCCGTGCGGTAGGCGTTATCGGGCAGGTGCATGGCGGCGTCAATGGCGCGTTGCGCTTCGGCTGCCGCAGCGCTGCGGGTGGCAGCCAGTGCCCCGGTGTCGCGCACGATGGCCACGATGTCGTTCAGACGGTCCACGTTGCCGGTTTCAATGGCTTCGCGCACGGTACGACTTTGGGCTGCGTCACCACGTTGCATGGCCAAAATCAGTGGCAAGGTGGCTTTGCCCTCGCGCAGGTCATCGCCCAGGTTTTTGCCCATCTCGGCGCTGTTGCCGTCATAGTCCAGTACGTCGTCGATCACCTGGAAGGCAGTGCCCAAGGCTTGGCCGTAATGGGCGCAAGCGTTCTCGATCTCGGGGGGGCTGCCCGCCAAAATCGGCCCCAGACGTGCGCTGGCTTCAAACAGTTTGGCGGTTTTGGAGCGGATCACACGCAAATAGCCGTCTTCGTCCAGCGAGGCGTCGTGCATGTTCATCAGTTGCAGCACCTCGCCTTCGGCGATCACGTTGGTGGCATCGGCCAGGGTTTGCATCACCCGCATGCTGTCCGCGTCCACCATCATCTGAAAGGCGCGGGAATACAAAAAGTCACCCACCAGCACGCTGGCCGGGTTGCCAAAGTTTTCATTGGCGGTGGGCCTGCCGCGCCTCAGGGTGGATTCGTCAACCACGTCGTCGTGCAGCAAAGTGGCGGTGTGGATGAACTCGACCACCGCCGCCAGGTTGTGGCGCTGCGCTCCGGTGTAGCCCAAGGCGCCGCAAGTGAGCAGCAGCAAAACCGGGCGCAGCCGCTTGCCACCAGCCGAGATGATGTAGCGGGCCACCTCTGCCACCAAGGGCACACCCGAATCGAGCCGCAGGGCAATGACACGGTCGACCTGGGCCATGTCCGGGGCCACCAGTTCAAGAACGGCGGCGGTGCTGTTTTCTGAGGCAGACAAATGGAAGATCCGGCTGGGGAGCTCGGTGGAGCCGAGGCGGTTGGTACAAAAACGCATCCAGTGCGCCTTGTAATTATAGAGACCACCGTGTCGGGCCTCCGTGGGCAGGTACTTGCACGAAGAAGATGATTTGCCAGCCATTGCATGGCCGTGCTAGAATCGCCGGTTCCTTGGGGATCAGCCCTTGGAAACTTCCATTCAAGAGGTCTAATATGTACGCGGTCATAAAAACCGGTGGCAAACAGTATCGTGTTGTCGCTGGCGAAAAAATTAAAGTAGAACAGATTGCTGCGGACGT
>JBIKQY010000126.1:0-7060 GCA_044349465.1 Limnohabitans sp.
GTGGTGCTGGCGCTGCTCGCTTTTGTGCTGGTGCTCACCACCAACCGCGTGACGGTGGCTTGGTCATTTGCCGCTTTGGCGGTGACCTTGGCTTATCCCTACGCCAAACGTTTTGTGTCCATGCCGCAGGCGGTGTTGGGCGTGGCCTTCAGTTTTGGGATTCCGATGGCTTTTGCAGCCGTTCAAAGCGAAGTGCCGCCATTGGCTTGGGGGTTGCTTTTGGGTAATTTGTTCTGGGTGTTGGCCTACGACACCGAATACGCCATGGTGGACCGCGATGACGACTTGAAGATTGGCATGAAAACATCGGCCATCACCTTGGGTCAATGGGATGTGGCTGCCATCGCAGGCTTCTATGCCGCCTTTTTAGCCCTCTGGGCGCTGCTGCTGGACGCGCCCGTGCGCGGCGCTTGGCTGTGGGTGGGTTTGGCGGGAGCGGCTGCGCAGGCGATGTGGCATGTGTGGTTGATCAAGGACCGCAGCCGTGAGGGCTGCTTCAAGGCTTTCAGATTGAACCACTGGGTGGGCTTCAGCGTGTTTGCGGGCCTGGTCGTGTCTTACAGTTGATGTTCAGAACACCCGCCAGGGGGGACACCGCGTTCAGGCCTTGCCAAATTCATCGCCCAATTCGCGTGCGCGTTGCTCAGCCGCTTGCATGGCTTTGACAAAAGCGGGTTTGATCCCGGCAGCTTCCATGGCGGTGAGGGCTGCATAGGTGGTGCCGCCTTTGGAGGTCACGCGCTGGCGAAGCACCTCGGGTGATTCAGAGGAGGCTGCGGCCAAGCTGGACGCGCCCGAAAACGTGGCCACCGCCAGTTGATAGGCTTGATCAGCACTTAGGCCCATGCCCACGCCCGCTTCGGTCATGGCTTCGAGGAAATAAAACACATAGGCCGGGCCGGAGCCTGACAAAGCGGTCACGGCGTCCAGCTGCGACTCCTGCTGCACCCAGATGAATTGTCCTGTAGTGCCAATGACCTGCTCGACCAGCGTCTGGTCCGCAGGGGTAACCGATGGGCAGGCAAACAAGCCGGTGATGCCTTGGCCCACCAGGGCCGGGGTGTTGGGCATGCAGCGCACCACCCGATCGGTGCTGACCCAGCGGCCAATGCTGTCGGTGCGGATGCCTGCGGCCACCGACAGGTGTAAGGCATTGCGTGTGTGGGGCATGACGGGGGCAGCCGCTTCGCTGAAGACCTGCGGTTTGACCGCCCAGACCACCAAGTCCGCCCGAGCCAGTTCAGGCCCTGCAGCGGGCAAGGCGTTGATGCCAAAGTCCTTGAGCAGTTTGGCGGCGGTGTCGGCAAATGGTTCGACCACGGTGAATTGATCGGGCCGCATGCCCTGACGGATCAAGCCCCCAATGATGGCGCTGGCCATGTTGCCGCCGCCGATGAAGGCCATGTGGTGTGAAAAAGAAGTCATGGTGCCAAGTCTCGCAGGTGTCTTTGCTCAAAGTTCAATCGGGCAATTGTCGCTGTTTGTGAGGGCGGCTTTGCGCTAATCTTGAGGGCATGGATTACATGCTTTCAATTGACCAAGGCACCACCAGCTCGCGGGCGGTGGTGTTTGACCGTGCTGGCCAGGTGGTGGCCATGGCACAACGCGAATTCACCCAATATTTCCCACGCCCGGGTTGGGTGGAGCACGATGCCAACGAGATCTGGCAAACCCAGTTGGCTGTGTTGCGCGAGGTGCTGGGGCAGGCAGGCATCACCGCCCGACAGGTGCGGGCCATGGGCATCACCAACCAGCGCGAAACCACCGTGCTGTGGGATCGCCAAACGGGGGAGCCGGTGGCCCCGGCCATCGTCTGGCAGGACCGGCGCACCGCTGGGTTTTGCGAGGACTTGCGCGCTGCGGGACACGCAACAGCCATCGCCGCTAAAACAGGATTGGTGCTCGATTCTTATTTTTCGGGCACCAAGCTGGCATGGTTATTGGACCACGTGCCGGGGGCCCGGGCGCGGGCAGAGCGGGGCGAATTGGCCTTCGGCACTGTGGATACGTGGCTGCTGTGGCAGTTGACGGGGGGGCGCGTGCACGCCACAGAGCCCAGCAATGCTTCACGCACCCTGCTTTTCAACCTGAAAACCGGCAGCTGGGACGAGGACATGCTCAAGCTGCTGAACATTCCACCCACGCTGTTGCCCCGGATCTTGCCCTCATGTGGTCATGTGGCAGAGACCGATGCGGACCTGCTGGGGGCCAGTGTGCCGGTGGCTGGCTGGGCGGGCGATCAGCAAGCGGCCTTGTTTGGTCAGGCCTGCTTTGCCCCCGGCATGGCCAAAAACACCTATGGCACAGGTTGCTTCATGTTGATGAACACAGGCGATCAGCCCGTGGCCAGCCAACACCAACTGCTCAGCACCGTGGCTTGGCAAGGACCGGGCACGGCGCAACGCCCCATGGCCTATGCCCTGGAAGGCTCGGTTTTCATGGCTGGAGCAACAGTGCAATGGCTGCGAGATGGTTTGCAGATCATCGACAGTGCGGCCCAGGTTGAAGCCTTGGCGGCCAGCGTGCAAGACACGGGAGACGTCTTTTTGGTGCCCGCTTTTGCCGGTTTGGGCACGCCGGACTGGGATGGCCAGGCCAGGGGTACCTTGGTGGGCATGACCCGGGGGACGGGACGCGCGCACATTGCCAGAGCTGCCTTGGAGGCCATTGCCTTGCAAACTGCCGATGTGTTTCGGGCCATGAGCGCCGACAGTGGTTTGGCGCTGACAGAGCTGCGGGTAGACGGAGGTGCCAGCAAAAACGACCTGTTGATGCAGATCCAGGCCAATGTGCTGGGCGTGCCTGTGGTGCGCAGCCGCATCAGTGAGACCACGGCACTCGGGGTGGCCTATCTGGCGGGGTTGGCCACTGGGTATTGGTCAAGTGCAGAGGAATTGACTGCGCAGTGGCAAGAGGAGCGGCGATTTCTGCCTCAATGGCAGGAATCACAAAGGCAAGCCCATGTGGCACGTTGGCGAGAAGCTGTGACCCGTTCACGGGCCTGGGCCCACAGCTGAAGCCAAGGGAAGGGAGAGCACCTTAAGGTGGGGTGCCCCTTTCAAACCCTGAAAAACTGTGCAAAAGACAAAAAAATTCAAAGAGCACTTGCGCACAGCATTTTTTACAGGCATAATCGTGGGCTTCGCCTTGCAAAAGGCGTAGGTATCTGCCCAAACTGAAGCACAGCGAGTGGTTTGCTGTGTGAATGACGGGTCCAAGACTGATTCTTATTTGTTGGCTTTTGGGCTGGCAGGTAAAGAATACAAGTTGGGAACAAAGAAATGATCCAGACAGAATCTCGGTTGGATGTGGCCGACAACACCGGCGCTAAGTCCGTGCTGTGCATTAAGGTGCTCGGCGGGTCCAAGCGTCGCTATGCAAGTGTTGGCGACATCATCAAAGTGAGCATCAAAGAAGCCGCCCCGCGTGGTCGCGTCAAAAAAGGCGAGATCTACAGTGCTGTGGTGGTTCGTACTGCCAAGGGCATCCGCCGTGGCGATGGCTCTCTCATTAAATTCGATGGCAACGCTGCAGTGTTGCTGAACGCCAAGTTGGAGCCTATTGGCACCCGCATCTTCGGCCCGGTCACGCGTGAACTGCGTACCGAGAAGTTCATGAAGATCGTGTCCTTGGCTCCTGAAGTACTGTAAGGACGCGCCATGAACAAGATTCGCACAGGCGACGAAGTCATCGTCATCACAGGTCGTGACAAGGGCAAGCGCGGCAAAGTGTCGTCGCGCGCCAGCGACTCGCACCTGCTGATTGACGGCATCAACATCGTCAAAAAACACGCCAAGCCAAACCCCATGAAGGGCACAACTGGCGGCATCATCGAAAAGGCTATGCCGATTCACCAATCCAATGTGGCGATTTTCAATGCCGCAAGCGGTAAGGCAGATCGCGTGGGCATCAAGTTGCAGGCTGACGGCAAACGCGTTCGCGTTTACAAGTCCAGCGGCGAAGAAATCAAGGTGGCATGAGCATGGCACGTTTGCAACAACTCTTCCGCGAGAAAATCGCTGCTGACCTGACAGCCAAATTTGGCTACAAGTCACCCATGCAGGTGCCTCGCATCACCAAGATCACCTTGAACATGGGTGTGTCTGAGGCTGTGGCCGACAAGAAAGTCATGGACCACGCCGTGAGCGACCTGACCAAGATTGCAGGCCAAAAGCCTGTGGTGACCAAGGCCAAAAAAGCGATTGCCGGTTTCAAAATCCGTGAGCAACAGCCTATCGGTTGCATGGTGACTTTGCGCGGTGTTCAGATGTACGAATTCCTGGACCGTTTCGTCACCGTGGCCTTGCCCCGAGTGCGTGACTTCCGTGGTATTTCCGGTCGTGCCTTCGATGGCCGCGGCAACTACAACATCGGCGTCAAAGAGCAGATCATTTTCCCTGAGATTGAGTACGACAAGGTCGATGCCTTGCGCGGTCTCAACATCAGCATCACCACCACGGCCAAGTCTGACGAAGAGTGCAAAGCACTCTTGGCAGCTTTCCGCTTCCCCTTCAAGAACTGAGGTGCCACGTGGCTAAAGTAGCTTTGATCGAGCGCGAGCTCAAGCGTGAAAAACTGGCAGCAAAATTCGCGAAGAAATACGCGGAATTGAAGGCCGTTGCCAATGATTTCAAGCGCAGCGATGAAGAGCGTGCAGCTGCCCGTCTGGGCCTGCAAAAGCTCCCGCGCAACGCCAACCCGACCCGTCAACGCAACCGCTGTGAAATCACCGGTCGCCCACGCGGTACGTTCCGTCAATTTGGTCTGGGTCGCGCCAAGATCCGTGAAATGGCCTTTGCTGGTCATATCCCGGGCGTGACCAAGGCCAGCTGGTAATCGGCAGGAGATAACAACATGAGCATGAGTGATCCCATTGCCGATCTGTTGACCCGCATTCGCAACGCACAAATGGTGGCCAAGGCTGCTGTGATGGTGCCTTCTTCCAAAGTGAAGGTGGCCATTGCCCAAGTGCTCAAGGATGAAGGCTACATTGACGGCTTCCAAGTCAAAACCGAAGACGGTAAAGCCGTCCTCGAAATCGCCCTGAAGTACTACGCCGGTCGCCCAGTCATTGAGCGCATCGAGCGCGTGAGCCGTCCTGGCCTGCGTGTGTACAAAGGCCGTGATGCCATCCCACAAGTCCAAAACGGCTTGGGCGTCGCCATTGTCACCACGCCCCAAGGCGTGATGACCGACCGCAAAGCGCGCGCAGCCGGTGTCGGCGGCGAAGTGCTGTGCTACGTCGCTTAAAGGCAGGAGAGACTAAATGTCCCGAGTAGGAAAAATGCCTGTGACCATCCCCGCTGGTGTGGATGTGTCCGTCAATGCAACACAAATCAGTGTGAAAGGCACAGGTGGTCAATTGGCCATCTCCGCCAACATGCTGGTCACAGTGAACAACGAAGGCGGCAAACTGAGCTTTGCCCCTGCCAATGATTCACGCGAAGCCAATGCCATGAGCGGCACCATGCGTCAGCTGGTGAACAACATGGTGACAGGCGTGACCAAGGGCTTCGAAAAGAAGCTGAACTTGGTCGGCGTGGGTTACAAGGCGGCAGCCTCTGGTGCCAAACTGAACCTGGCCGTGGGTTACTCCCATCCCGTCAACATCGACATGCCAGCTGGCATCACGGTGGCCACCCCGACCGCGACTGAAATCGTGATCAAGGGTGCTGACCGTCAACGTGTTGGCCAAATTGCTGCTGAGATCCGTGCTGTTCGTCCACCTGAGCCTTACAAAGGCAAGGGCATCCGTTATTCGGATGAGAAGATCACGATCAAAGAGACCAAGAAGAAATAAGGAGCTGCATCATGTTGACCAAGAAAGAGCAGCGTCTGCGTCGTGCACGCCAAACACGCATCCGCATTGCACAGCAAGGCGTGGCGCGTTTGACTGTGAGCCGCACCAATTTGCACATCTACGCCAGCGTTATTTCTGGCTGCGGCACCAAAGTGCTGGCCAGTGCCTCCACTGCCGAAGCCGAAGTGCGCACAGCACTGGGTGCAGCAGGCAAAGGCGGCAATGCCGCTGCAGCCACCGTCATCGGCAAGCGCATTGCTGAAAAAGCAAAAGCTGCTGGCGTTGAGAAGGTCGCTTTCGACCGCGCAGGTTTCGCTTACCACGGTCGTGTCAAGGCTTTGGCCGAAGCAGCCCGTGAAGCAGGTCTGCAGTTCTAAACGGATCGGAGTTACAAATGGCTAAATTTACAGCAAAACCGCAGAGCGACGGTCCAGAAGACGGTCTGCGCGAAAAGATGATCGCGGTCAACCGCGTGACCAAGGTGGTCAAAGGCGGCCGTATCCTCGGTTTCGCAGCCTTGACCGTGGTTGGTGATGGCGACGGCAAAGTCGGCATGGGCAAAGGCAAGTCGAAAGAAGTGCCAGCAGCTGTGCAAAAAGCGATGGAAGAAGCCCGTCGCAACTTGGCCAAAGTCCACCTCAAAAATGGCACGATTCACCACGCCGTGAACGGTCACCATGGTGCTGCCCGCGTCATGATGGCACCAGCACCCAAAGGTACCGGCATCATTGCTGGCGGTCCTATGCGCGCTGTGTTCGAAGTGGTGGGCATCACCGACATCGTGGCCAAGAGCCACGGCTCGTCCAACCCTTACAACATGGTTCGTGCCACTTTGGACGCTCTGTCCAACTGCACAACTGCCTCCAACGTGGCAGCCAAGCGTGGCAAGTCGGTTGAAGAGCTGTTCGGCTGAACCGGAGAACGAACATGACTACAGCATCTACTGTGAAAGTCCAACTGGTTCGCAGCCCGATTGGCACCAAAGTATCCCACCGCGCCACCGTGCGTGGCTTGGGTTTGCGCAAGCTGAACTCTGTGAGCGAGTTGCAAGACACGCCCGCAGTGCGCGGCATGATCAACAAGATCAGTTACCTGGTCAAAGTTCTCTAAGAGGCCGATGATGGAACTCAATAGCATCAAGCCCGCAGAAGGCTCCAAGCACGCACCACGCCGAGTCGGTCGTGGTATCGGCTCCGGCCTGGGCAAGACTGCAGGTCGCGGTCACAAAGGTCAAAAGTCACGTTCAGGCGGCTACCACAA
>JBIKQY010000152.1:0-6259 GCA_044349465.1 Limnohabitans sp.
TCACCTTTGTCCAGCAGCTCCTGCAGGCGGGGCAAATCGTCGCTCAGGGTTTGCTGCAGCGTCTTGAGCAGGGACAACACGCCATTGGCGTCACCAATGAACTCCATGGCCCGTTCAATGGACAAATAGATCGGCTGAGGTGTTTGGCTCATGAGGCGATGTTACAAGTGAATACAAAAATCACGTAAGCAAATGAAACGTGTTAACTGCATATTCTAGTCAAGCAAAGCGGCCAAGCCCGCCTCGGGCTCAAAACGTTTGTTTTTGAACATCAAACGGCTGGGGCCGGGGAAGGCCGCTTGCCGAACCGAGTGGCGCGGATCGCCCGGGTAGCAGATGGTGCGGATGCCGTCCTGGTCAAAGGGTTCGGGCTCGATGACGGGGGGACGGCGGCTTTGTGCCTCGGCCAGCACGCTTTGGGCGTGGGGGTGGCGGCTCAGGTGTACCAGGCTCATGATTTGGGGCGGAGCCAGCTCGATTTGGCGGTCCCAATAACGCAGCAACGCCTCTCGCGGCTGGATCCAAAGGGCTTCGGTGGCCTCAAAGTTGTCGTGCTCGGCCATTTGGTCGTCGGGCACTTGGGTGACAAAAAACCGCGTGTCAAAGCGCTTGTTGGTGACCGAGGCCTGGCGCGGCGTGATCCAGCGGCACCAGGGCAGCAGCGGCTCGGTGTGCAAGGCCAGCGCCTGGGCCGCAAAGGCCTCGTGCCAGGTTTGGCCGCTGCGCAGGGCTTGCAGCAGGGCCTGGGCCTGTGGCTCGGCATGGGGGGCGCAGCCCAGCAGCACACGACATTCTTCGTAGGCTTCGCGCATGGCGGCCACAAACAGGCCTGCGGCACGTTCGCTGGGGATATCGGGCTCATTCAGCCTTTGGTGCAAGGTGGCGCTGTCCTGGCTCAGGCGGGGCAACCATGCCGGGCTTTGGTCCTCAGGGTCGAGTTTGCCGCCGGGAAACACATAGGCGCCGCCCAGCACGTTCGAGGCCTGGTGCCTGCGCATCAGCAGCACCTGCAAGCCGCCCGGGCCATCGCGCAGCATCACCACGGTGGCGGCGTCCAAAGGGGGGGCGGTCAGGATGGTGGTGTTCAGTTCCATGAGGATGTCAATCGGGTAACAGGCATTGCCCGGGGGCTGGTTTAAAGTCCGTACGCAGCGGGCTGCAGGGTCATTGGGGCCAGATTAGCAGATGAATCAGCTCAGCCCCATCTTTCAATGTCACAAGGTAAACACATGAGCATCGATTTCAAAGGCCGTGTCGCCATCGTCACGGGCGCTGGCGGCGGTTTGGGCAAACAACACGCGCTGGCACTGGCCGCCCGTGGGGCCAAGGTGCTGGTCAACGACCTGGGCGGCGATGTTCATGGTGAGGGCGGCTCGGTGTCGGCCGCGCAAGCGGTGGTCAATGAAATCCGCGCGGCGGGCGGCGAAGCCTTGGCCAATGGCGCATCGGTCACCGATTTCGAGGCGGTCAAAGCCATGGTCCAGCAGGCGGTGGACGCTTGGGGCCGGGTGGACATCCTGGTGAACAACGCCGGCATCTTGCGCGACAAGAGCTTTGCCAAGATGGACTTGGCCGACTTCAAGCTGGTGATGGACGTGCACGTCATGGGGGCGGTGCACTGCACCAAGGCCGTGTGGCCACACATGCAGGCACAAAACTATGGCCGCATCGTCATGACGACTTCATCGAGCGGTTTGTATGGCAACTTTGGCCAAGCCAACTACGGCGCGGCCAAGATGGCCTTGGCGGGCCTGATGCAAACCCTGTCGATCGAGGGCGAAAAGCACCACATCCGTGTGAACTGCCTGGCCCCCACGGCCGCCACGCGCATGACCGAAGGCCTGATGCCCGAGGCCGTGCTGCAAGCCCTGGACCCCAGCGCCGTGGTGCCCGCCATGCTGGTCATGGCCAGTGAGGATGCCCCTAACCGCACCATCATTTGTGCAGGCGCTGGCAGCTTTGAGGTGGCGCACATCACACTCACGCAAGGTGTGTATTTGGGCACCGGCCCCGACACCGCCGATCGCTTGGCCGAGGCCATGGCGCAGGTGACCGATCGCCAAGGCGAGATGGTGCCGCGCTCGGGCTCAGAACAAGGGTCGCTGGAAGTGGGCAAGGCTATGAAAGTGCACGGGTCTGCGTAAATTCAAACCCAGCCGTGCCGCCACACGCTGTCGTCTTTTATGTCTCGCCAGGCGATGGTCTTTGTGGCTTTTGCAAACACCGTGAATTGCCCCGGGTTTCGTGTAGGCTGGTTGGTTTAAGTTAAGACCTCGGTCTCGTTCTTTCCTGCAAGTTGCCGGTAGTGGTTCGACTCAACTTCAGCCCGTGAGTGCAGCCCAGCAGCGATTTTGTGCAGTTCTTCGTGCGAATTGCGCATTTTTGTAAATTCATACGAACTACTCAACTTGGGGTGTCGTTGGGAACGGCATTTCACGTCAATTGATTTCCCGCACTGAAAATATCGAGCAGATCGCGAGCGTTTAAATGAGCACACAACACAAAATCGTCATCGTGGGTGGCGGCGCTGGCGGTCTGGAACTCGCCACCCGTCTGGGTCGAACCTATGGCCGGCGTAAGCGGGCGCTCATCACTCTGGTCGATAAAAACCGCACCCATATTTGGAAACCCAAGTTGCATGAAATCGCTTCGGGCAGCATGGACTTGGGCGACCACGAAGTCGATTACATGGCGCAGGCCCATTGGAACCACTTCACTTTTCGAATTGGTGAGCTCAAAGGACTTGACCGCTCCAACAAAACCATCGAGCTCGCGCCTTATGTGGATGAGCAGGGCCGAGCAGTGACGCCCACTCAACACATTCACTACGACACGCTTGTGATTTGCATTGGCAGTTTGAGCAATGACTTTGGCACCCAAGGCGTCAAAGAGCATGCTTTGAAGCTGGAAACGCAGCATGACGCCAAGTCGTTTCATTCCAGGATGGTCAATGCCTGTATTCGCGCGCACAACCAGGCTGGGGTCATCCACAAACGCCAATTGCATGTGGCCATCATTGGCGCAGGCGCAACGGGTGTCGAGTTGGCTGCGGAGTTGCATCGCACCACGCGCGAGGTGGTGGCTTTTGGACTGGACCGCATTGATGTGGACAAGGACATCAAAGTCAGCTTGATCGAGGCGGCCGACCGCATTTTGCCGGCCTTGGTGCCACGCTTGTCGCAAGCCACTGAGCAACTTCTCTCGCGCCTGGGCGTTCAGGTGCTCACCAACTCCAAAGTGATGGAGGTCATGCCCACGGGCATTCGCCTGGCCGATGGCCGCGAGATCGAGTCCGAACTGGTGGTGTGGGCCGCAGGCGTTAAAGCGCCTGATTTCTTGAAAGACTTCAGCGGGCTGGAAACCAACAGAATCAACCAGTTGGTAGTCCATGACACGCTTCAAACCACGCGTGACCCCGATATTTTTGCCTTGGGTGATTGCGCGGCCTGCCCCTGTTCAGATGCCGATGGCGGCCGGGCGGGTATTGTGCCGCCGCGTGCGCAAGCAGCACACCAGCAGGCCACGCACATGTGGCTGCAAATTCAACGACGCTTTGCCAACAAGCCTCTCAAGCCTTACCGCTACAGAGATTTTGGCTCGCTGGTGTCGCTTGGCAAATTCAGCACAGTGGGCAACATGATGGGAGGCTTGATCGGCAAGAGTCTGATGATTGAGGGCTATTTTGCGAAGCTCATGTACCTGTCTTTGTACAAGCTGCATGAACTTGCCATTCATGGAACCATCAAAACCACGCTCTTTACCCTGTCGCGAATGATCACCAAACAAACCAACCCCACGGTGAAGCTGCATTGAGCTCAGAAAAATTCTGTTGACTCCTTGCGCCAAGCCAATCAAAACCGTGGCGCGCAGGGGGTGGTTGAACACCTGCACATGCTGACATGAATAAAGACACGGCCTCGGCGGTCAATGGAGGGCCGGTTAAACCCAACCCTGTCGCCACACGCGGTCGTCTTGCAGATCCCTCCAAGCAATCACCTGAACAGCTTTGGAAAACACCGCTTCGATTTCCACCTGTTCAATCGGATCGGTGGGCAACTCGGGTTGGATCACCCGGCTGACCAAAAAGTGTTTTTGCTTGGCCACGGGCTTGACCGCGGTCCATTTGGTCAGCAGCAGTTTTTTGGGGTTGAGGGGGTTCATGGGTGACGGCCTTTAGCGGCTGTTTTGCATTTCACGCGTCACCGCTTCGGCCAGATCAATCACCGCCATGGCGTAGTAGCTGCTCCAGTTTAAAGCGTATTAAAGAATTCAAAATACTGTGTTTTTAACGTGCCGCAGGGTGCCCAACACCGTCCGTAATAGCTTCATTTAAGGTGGTTTATGCCTGTTGCAGCTTGGCCATTGCAGAGGGAAGGGCGCTCCAGTGCAGGCAGTTCGTGTGTTCCAGCCAGTATGCCATTCGCATGCCATTACTGGTGGTGTATTTGTAGCTAACCTTTCGGTGTGCTACTTGGCATGGAAGGGCCGTGGGTCATGCCGTGGCACAAGCGGAATGATTTTTCACGCTCAGCAGTGGCTGATTCACGGCAGTGTGTTGAACCGTTTTCGAGCCCGATTAGCAGCGTGCCCCATGCCGCACCGCCAGGTTAGCTACAAATTTCAAATTTAGGTTGCCCTGTGCCCAGGCGCTGCTGATATTTTTTAGACGACAATTCTAATTACTGACACTCAGATCGTCAGAAGGAAACAGCTGTGAAAAATTCATTCTTGAAGAAGTTTTGTGTTTGCTTAGTGTTGGGATTTTGGGCTTCATTTTCCGCAGCCCAACCCTATAAAGCGCTAACTCTCTCTGAAGCTAAGTTAGTTGAATTTGACAGTGAAAATTGCTTGGGTTATTGGACGCCCGACTACAAATGCCAGCCTATCAAAGTCAAGGGCTATCTTTTCTCGCCCAAAGGTGAGTGGGGCTCATTGGTCTTGGCAAGTCATGGTGCACAAGGTGTAGATCAGCGTTTATTTGAATATGCTGATGCACTGACCAAAAACGGAATTGCCACACTTGTCATTGACCATTGGACTCCAAGGGGAGTGAACCTGCGAAGCATGACTTACTCTCAGGCTGCCGCCAATGGTGGCACTACCTCTTCGATAGCTACTGACGCTATTTGGGCCGCAGAGCATGTCAAAGCAAATTTTCCGCAAGTCAAGAAAATCGGCTTCATCGGTGAAAGTATGGGTGCTATGGCTGCAATTCAATTGAGCAAACAACGGATGACCGAACTTTTTTCTACCAAGTTCCTAACGAAGCCTTTTGAATTCCCTATAGCGGCATTCGTTGGGCTTTATCCAGCGTGTGCTGAGCGAGTGAAAGGTGAGAGATTTGTTGGAATTCCGTTTCTAATTCTTTCCGGAGAATTAGACGACCACACCTTGGCTAAGGATTGTGTAGATTACGAAGGATGGGTTAATGCAAGCGGTGGAAAACTGAAGACCGAAGTCATTCCCGGGGCCCATCATGACTTCGATGCACCCCATGCACTTGAATTCAGACCACGTGGACAGAACGTATCCAAATGTCTAAACATCGTGGATGACAAAACCATCACCATCGTAGCAACTGGCAAGGTATTACCAAACACGCTTGCTGGGCAAATACAGTTGCCTAGAGAGTGTTCAACTTGGGGCTTGAGAAGTGGTCATGGCAAAAATAAGTTTGTAGCAGTGCCTCAATGGATGGGGTTCCTGAAGCAACATCTTGAGTAAACTTTTTTAAGAGAGTCGCACTTCCAGAATTCTTTGAGCGATCATATCGGTCGCACATCAAAAACTCAGGTTGCCCTGACCGCTGGTCAGAAACTACGCTTGTGGCTATGCAAGATTTGGCAAGGCACACAGCGGCAAACGACACCGAATATCTCCCTTCACGGCACCGCACACTGCCCATCTTGGCGTCTGTCTCGCCAATTGCAAACTATCCCGCAAAGCTGCGTATTTTTCTGACCAACGCCAGCAGGTATTGGCAAGTGCGCTGTTTCCTCAAAGGCCGCACCTACACACAAAGCCTCAAGACCACCAACAAGCAAGCGGCCATCAGTCAGGCCAAGCAGTTCTTCCACATCAAGACTGCCGAGCTGTATTCAGATCATGTGACTGCACGCAGCGACAAGAGCCCCAAATTTGCCGACCTGATACCGGGTGTGCTTGTAGGCTTACAATCTCGGGTCAAACGAGGCGAGTTTGCAGCAGCCAATATCCCCATCTTTTTGCAACGGATGCACAACAGCATCCTGCCGTACTT
>JBIKQY010000127.1:0-7049 GCA_044349465.1 Limnohabitans sp.
CCACGTTTTCGCTCAGCGCGTGGATGAACAACAGGCTCACTCCCTGGTTGCGGGCGTGCATCACCGCGTTGCCAAACAGCTTGGCCCCCAGGCCCTTGCCGCGCTGGTGGGGAGATACCGACACGCCAAACTCGGCACATGTGGCCCATTGCGGATCGACCGAATAGGCCAGGTGTGCCATCGCCACCAACTCCAGGCCACGGTTGAAGATGCCGAAGATCTCATCCCGCTCAAAGTTCAGGCCCTGAACATATCGGTCAATTTGCTCGTCGGTGGCAGCGTAGCCAAAGCGCAAATACCGGTCTTGGGCGGGCAGTGCCTGCAAATGCCGCACGATGCGCGGCCTGTGGCGCGGGGAGAGGGAGCGGATGGGCACCCAGCTGGCATGCTTGCGGGCCACCCCGGCCGGTACTGACGGCCCCACATCGGCTATGCCAAACCAACGCTGCCACAGCTGGCGCAGCAGCAAAGTGAATCGGTTGGTGCGCGTTTCAGAGGGGGGGTTCATGTCAACACCTAGGGTTAACCCCATTTTGCACCCATTTACCTGGCCCCGAATCGAACAGGTTTTGTCGCCTGTGGGACCCCCAAGCCCGCGTCTCAGGACTTGCCCTGTGTTGGCACTGGCGGCAGCTGGTGACAATGCTGCTCTACAGGAGAAAAGCGAATGGAACGTATCTGGCTCAAGAATTATCCGCCCGGTGTGCCCCACGACATCGACACCACGCAGTACAAAAGCCTGACCGACTTGCTGGAGCGGGCATTCCGCGAGCACGGCAACAGCCCGTTTTCGGTCTGCATGAACCGCTGGATGAGCTACAAACAGCTCGACGAATTGTCCACCGCCATGGGGGCTTGGCTGCAAAACAAGGGCTTGGAGCCCGGCAGCCGGGTGGCCATCATGCTGCCCAATTTGCCCCAATTTGCCGTGACCATGGCTGCCATTTTGCGGGCGGGCTACACCTGCGTGAACGTCAACCCCCTTTACACCGCCCGCGAGCTGGAGCACCAACTCAAGGATTCCGGGGCCACGGCCATCGTGATTCTGGAAAACTTCGCCGCCACCTTGCAGGACGTGATCGAGCGCACCGCTGTGCAGCATGTGGTGCTGGCGTCGATCGGCGATTTGCTGGGCCCCATCAACGGTCGCTGGCTGAGCTTTGCCGTGCGGCACCTGGCCAAAATGGTTCCCCCGTTCGAATTGCCCTTGAGTGGCGGGCGCACCGTCACCCCGTTCAATAAAGCCATCGCCCAGGGCCGGGGCCTGAACTTGCGCCCCACAGCGCAGACCATGGACGACACCGCGTTCTTGCAGTACACGGGCGGTACCACCGGCTTGTCCAAAGGCGCGGTGCTCACCCACCGCAACGTGGTGGCCGCCATCTTGCAGGCCGAAGGCTGGTTCTCGCCGGCTTTGGCCGACATCCCCGATTTGCGCCAAGTGAACAACGTGGCCGCTTTGCCGCTGTATCACATCTTCGCGCTGACTTTGTGCCTGTTGGCCATGCGACAAGGCTCCTTCCTCACGCTGGTGCCCAACCCGCGTGACTTTGCCAAGTTCATCGAGGTGCTCAAGCAGCGCCCCTTCCATGTCTTGCCTGGGGTGAACACGCTGTTCAACGCGCTGATGCAGCACCCAATGTTCAAGACCATCGATTTCTCATCGCTCAAGCTGACCCAGGCCGGCGGCATGGCTGCGTCCGAAGGCACGGCACGCCACTGGCAATCGGCCACGGGCAGCGCCATGATCGAGGGCTGGGGCATGAGCGAGACCTGCGCGATTGGCACGAACAACCCGGTCACGCAAAAAACCTTCAGCGGCAACATCGGCCTGCCGCTGCCGGGCATCGACATCGCCATCAAGGATGACGAGGGCCAAAGTCTGCCCGTGGGCAGTTCTGGCGAGATCTGCATTCGCGGCCCCAACGTCATGACCGGTTACTTCAACCAGCCCGCTGAAAACGCCAAGACCTTCACGACAGATGGCTTCATGCGCACGGGCGACATCGGCATCATGGACGAGCAAGGCTTCACCCGCATCGTGGACCGCAAAAAAGACATGATCATCGTCAGCGGTTTCAACGTCTTTCCCAGCGAGCTGGAAAATGTGATCTCGACCTGCCCCGGCGTGGTCGAGTGCGCGGCCGTGGGCATTGCCGACAGCATGCAAGGCGAAACCATCAAGGTGTTTGTGGTTCGCAACGACCCGATGCTGACCGAAGAGGCCGTGTCGCGTTTTTGCCAAGACAAGCTCACCGGCTACAAGCGCCCCAAATACATCGAGTTCCGCGACGAATTGCCCAAATCCAACGTGGGCAAAATCCTGCGCCGCGAGCTGCGCAGCGCCCAATGACCTCACACAGTGCCCTGCCACCTGGCGTGCAGGTGTTCGAGCGCGGCTGGCTGTCGGCCAACAACGTGCTGCTGCAGGACACGCACTGTGCCACCTTGGTCGACAGCGGCTACGTCACGCACCAGGCCCAAACCCTGGCCTTGGTGCAGCATGCCCTGCAAGGCCGCACGCTGGACCAGCTGGCCAACACCCACCTGCACAGCGACCACTGCGGCGGCAACCAGGCCTTGCAGGCGCATTACCTGGCCCTGAAAACCTGGATCCCCCCGGGCCTGTCTCAAGCCGTGCAGCATTGGCGCGAAGAAGAACTGAGCTATCAACCCACAGGGCAAAACTGCCCCGCCTTTGCTTTTACCGGCTTGCTGCAACCGGGCAGCACCCACCGCTGGGCCGACATGGACTGGCAAGTGCATGCGGCCCCCGGGCACGATCCGCACTCGGTCATCTTGTTCGCCCCAGAACACCGATTGCTCATGTCGGCCGATGCGCTGTGGCAAAACGGTTTTGGCGTGGTGTTTCCCGAATTGGCGGGCGTGGCTGCCTTTGACGAAGTCGCCCAAACACTGGACCTGATCGAGCGGCTCGAGCCCGCCACCATCATCCCCGGCCACGGCGCGGTCTTCACCGAGGTGGCCCCAGCGCTGGCCCTGGCCCGCAGCAAACTCGAAGGCTTTGCGCAAAACCCCGAGCGGCACGCCCGCTACGGCACCAAAGTCCTGCTCAAATTCAAACTGCTCGAATGGGGTCAAATCTCGCGCACCGAATTCAGCGCTTGGGCGATGAACATGCCCTACATGCGTGAGCTGCACCAGCGCTTTGGCCAAGGCCACAGCCTGGGCACCTGGCTGGACATGATGCTGGCCGAGCTGGCGCGCAGCGGGGCCATGCAAGAGGTGGACGGTATGTTGCACAACGCGTGAGGCCCAAAGACACAGCCCAAAAACAAAACCCCTCAGGCCGAAACCTGAGGGGTTTGAATTTGGAGCGGGAAACGAGGCTCGAACTCGCGACCTCAACCTTGGCAAGGTTGCGCTCTACCAACTGAGCTATTCCCGCAAACATCACTTTGGCGGAGTGGACGGGACTCGAACCCGCGACCCCCGGCGTGACAGGCCGGTATTCTAACCAACTGAACTACCACTCCTGGCAGTCTTCTCGCCATGACCCAAATGGCTCCTCAACCTGGGCTCGAACCAGGGACCTACGGATTAACAGTCCGGCGCTCTACCGACTGAGCTATTGAGGAACAGGGATGACTTGAAAAGAAAACGTCGTAGAAATTTGCATTTCTACGACGTTTGATCTGGTGGCCTGGGGCAGAATCGAACTGCCGACACGCGGATTTTCAATCCGCTGCTCTACCAACTGAGCTACCGGGCCCAAGCCGTGTATTCTAGCAGGACTTTTGTGTGCTTCAGAGCGCGGGCTTCAAAAAATACAGCGTTCCTTCGCAGTGTCCGATGCCCAACACGACAAGGGTTGGGTCGCATGGACCCATCAATGGCTGCGCTTGCTGCGCGTGAGGTCCACACCGAGCTGTTTGAGTTTCCGGTACAGGTGGGTGCGCTCAAGGCCTGTTTTTTCAGCCACCCGGGTCATGGAGCCGCCTTCATGGGCCAGATGGAACTCAAAGTAGGCTTTTTCGAAAGCGTCACGCGCTTCGCGCAGTGGGCGGTCGAGTTCAAAGCTTTGTTGCACATCAGGGGCCAAGACGTTTTCGGTGGCGACCACCGATGACATGGACAGCACACTGGGCGGCGGCGGGGGGCTGGTGGCCAGCATGGCTTGCTGCACCTGGTCGCGGGCCAGGCCTTGCTCGACGGCCTTGAGCAGTTTTTGCAAGGTGATGGGTTTTTCCAAAAAGGCGTGTGCACCAATCTTGACGGCGTCTACAGCGGTGTCGATGGTGGCGTGGCCACTCATCATGATCACAGGCATGTTCAGCAGGCCGTTGGCGGACCATTCCTTGAGCAGGCTGACGCCGTCGGTGTCGGGCATCCAGATGTCAAGCAGCACGAGGTCGGGGCGCATGTTGTGGCGTGCTTCACGCGCTTGCGCAGCGTTTTCGGCAAGCTCCACCTGGTGCCCCTCGTCAAAGAGGATTTCTGAGAGCAGGTCGCGTATGCCCAGCTCGTCGTCCACCACCAAAATATTTGCCATATGCCTGTTTTGTCTCTGTTCATGAAGGGGGCTGTTCCAGCCTCTGAGCGGTTTGCGCCACTGCGAATGATAACGAGACTTGCGCGCCTTGAATGTCGCCGCCCTCTTGCACGTTGGCCATCTCAATGCGCGCACCGTGTTCGTCGGCTATTTTTTTGACCACGGCCAGGCCCAGACCCGTGCCTTTGGCCTTGGTGGTGACATAGGGCTCAAAGGCCCGCTGCAAGATGTTAGGGGCAAAGCCGGGGCCGGTGTCTGTCACCGTCAGGCGCACCCGCTGGCGCTGCGCACGCCACTCGGTACGCACGCGCACGCGGGCTGTGGCCAGACTGTGGCCACGCGCCTCGCAAGCGTCTTGTGCGTTTTGCAGCAGGTTGTGGATGACCTGGCGCAATTGCTGTTCGTCACCCAGGATGGCCGGGCATGCAGCATCGAGCTCGGTGAGCACCGTGGCGCGTGTCACGCTGTCGTGCGGCTCGCTCGCATAAAGGGCCAGCACATCGCTGACCAAGACATTGAGTTGCAGGGGCTTGAGCTCGGCCGTTGGCAAACGGGCGTAGTCACGGAATTCATTGACCAGGCGTTTCATGGCTTCCACCTGATCGACGATGGTCTTGACCGATTTGGTCAGCACCGCGTCGTCTTGAGCTTCCAACTTGCCCATCAGGCGTCGTTGCAGGCGCTCGGCGGACAGTTGAATGGGCGTCAAGGGGTTCTTGATTTCGTGCGCCAGGCGGCGCGCCACTTCACCCCAGGCTTGGGCACGTTCGGCCGAGACGATTTCAGAAATGTCGTCAAACACCAGCAGGCGCATGCCATCGGGCAAGATGGCCCCGCGTGCGAGCAAGGTCACACCCGTCTGGCTCAGCCCTTGTCCTGCGGCATGGATGTCGAAAGATTTTTGCCAGTGGTCCAACTCATGCGCGTCGGTGCCGGTGTGCAAGGCCATGAATTGCGCATCGACTTCTTGCGCAAAAGCCTGAAGGCCGGGCAAACCTTTCAGACCCTGACCTTCGTGCACGCTGACCGGCACGCGCAAGATGCGTGTGGCCCCGGGGTTGGCCGACACGATGGTGCCCTCTGCGTCGAGCACCATGACCCCGGCTGTCAGGTTGTCCAGGATGGTTTGCAGTTTGCTTCTGGCCTGATCGAGCTGATTCAGGCTGCGCTCTCCGCTGACCCGGGCGTCGGCCAATTGCTGGGTCATGTCGGCGAACGAGCGGGTCAGACCGCCCAGCTCGTCTTTGCCTTGCAGCGCCAATTTGGGCCGCAAGTCACCGGCCGCCACCTGGCGCATGCCGTGGGCGAGCAACAACAAGGGCCGCGCCAGTTGGTTACCCAGCAAGACCGCCAACAAGATGGCCCCCAACACGGCCAGAAACAAGCTCAGCGTGAGCGTACCGATGTACATGCGCCGCAGGCCATCACGCGCCAGGGCCCGTTCTTGGTATTCGCGGTAAGCGGCTTGCACTTCCAACGCGTTGTTGACCAGTGTGGGCGGCAGTTCCTGGGTCACCATCAGCACCCGCCGGTCTTCATTCAAGGCCAGGCTCCACTGCGGAAACAGCACCAAGACCTTGATGCGGCCTTTGTCACCACCGGGGATGGATTCGTCCAGCCCTTCCACCCAGGCCAGGCTCCCTTTTTGGCGGGCTTCACGCAGTTGCTGTGGGGATGGATGCTCAGCCCTCAGTTCAAAGCGCGAAGGCCCGGCGCTGGCCACCATTTGTCCGGCCTGGCTCCAGATGGCCACATCACTGGCTCCCAATTGGTTACGGATTTTTTCAGCCGCCAGGGCCGGGTTGAGTTCGCTGGTTTCTGCCCAGTTGGCAGCGGCGGCCCGACCTTGTTTGCGCAGGTCTTCGCTGAGCGTGTCCAGGGTGGCTCGCCCCAGATTCAGGCCCGCCACCAGGGCCGCCTCCACTTTCACGTCAAACCAACTTTCGATCGAGCGTGAGACGAACTGGTAAGACACCACATAAATAAGCAAACCGGGGATGACACCGACCAGCGCAAAGATGCCTGCCAACTTGACCAGCAGGCGTGAGCCAAACTGGCCTTTGTACAAACTGCGCAACAAGCGCACCATGCCCCACAAAATGGTGATTAACAAGCCACTGGCCACCACCGCGTTGACCAGCACCAACCATTCGTAGTTCTGGTTGTAGCTCTCCCGTTTACCGGTGGCCTGCGTCATGAGCACCAGCAAGCCGATGCCGATGACGGCCACGCTCAAGGCGCCCACCAGCAACAGCCAGCGGCTGGTCCGGGAGGGCCGCTCGGTCAATGGCTCGCGAGAGACTTTGAGCCAGGCCATGTCAGCGCACCAGCTCTTCGCTCAGGCGCAGGGTCTTGATGACCTGCAGATTCCAGTCTGCCTGGTTGCCGGAGGCGATCTGAAAAGGACGCGGCAGCTGTGAGATATCGAGCCTGAATTCGTAGCGAAGGCGCTGGCGAGCGTCTGGGTCCAGGCTCTGGGCATCGGCAATTTTCCAGGCCGATTGGCGACGAATCACACTCAGGGCCTCGCCCAAGG
>JBIKQY010000128.1:0-6975 GCA_044349465.1 Limnohabitans sp.
CTGCCCCCGATGAAGCGGCCTGGATACAACTGGCCACCCAAGCGGTGGACGCCCTGCGCGAAGCCCGCGCCCGGGAAGGTGCCCGCCTGACCGAGATGCTGCAAAGCCACATTGAGCAGCTGCGCAGCCTGGCAGAACAGGCGGTGCCGCTGGTGCCGCAACTGGTCGAACAACAGCGCCAGCGCTTTTTGGAGCGCTGGAAAGACGCCATGGCCCTGGCGGATGGCAGCCACCTGCCTGAAGCCGCGCAAGACCGCGCTCTGACCGAAGCCACCGCCTTTGCCATCCGCATCGACGTGGCCGAAGAGCTGACCCGCCTGCGCTCGCACCTTGACGAACTCAGCCGCCTGCTCACCAAGGGCGGCGACATTGGCAAACGCCTGGACTTCCTGATTCAGGAACTGCACCGAGAAGCCAACACATTGGGCTCCAAATCAGCCGTACTGGAGATGACCCGCATCTCGGTCGACATGAAGGTGCTGATCGAGCAAATGCGCGAACAAGTCCAGAACATCGAATAAAGAGCCCCAGCATGGATTACCCCGGAAACCTGTTTGTCGTGGCCGCCCCCAGCGGGGCTGGCAAATCCAGCCTGGTCAAGGCCTTGATGGAGCTGGACTCCCGCGTTCAGCCCACGGTCTCGCACACCACCCGCGCCCCACGGGGTCAGGAAAAGCATGGCCGCGAGTACTTTTTTGCCTCGGCACAAGAGTTTGACGCCATGGTGCTGGGCGATGCCTTTGTCGAGTGGGCCCATGTGCATGGCCAGCGTTACGGCACCTCCAAAAAGATGATCGAAGAGCGCATGGCCCAAGGGGCCGATGTGGTTCTGGAAATCGACTACCAAGGCGCTCTGCAGATCAAGAAGATGTACGCCAACGCGGTGCTGATCTTCATCTTGCCGCCCAGCTGGGAAGAGTTGCGCTCGCGCCTGGAGCGCCGAGGCGAAGACTCAGCAGAAATCATTGAGCTGCGCCTGCAAAACGCGGCCGTGGAGATGGCGCAGGCCTCAGAATTTGACTTCGTTATAATCAATGAAGTATTTGACCGTGCTTTGTTTGACCTGAAAGCGGTTGTTCACGCTCAGCGTCTCAAGTACCACGTTCAGCGCCGCGCACGGCCGGACACCTTCCAAGCCCTCAAGATGGCTTGAACCCAGCACAGAAACTCTCAAGGAAAACATCATGGCCCGCATCACCGTTGAAGACTGCCTGGAACAAATCCCGAACCGCTTTCAGTTGGTTTTGGCCGCCACCTACCGCGCCCGCATGCTGAGCCAAGGCCACACCCCCCGCATCGAGAGCAAGAACAAGCCTGGAGTGACCGCCTTGCGCGAAATCGCTGCGGGCAAAGTCGGCATCGAGATGCTCAAGCGCGTGTCCTGAACGCCACCATCTGGTATGGACTGGCCAACGCCAGTCCCTCGGCCAGACCTGAAAACGCCCCTTCTTGGGGCTTTTTTTTGGCTTTTTTCAAGCCAAGCAAGGCTTACGTTACATTGATGCCATGAGCGCCGTCCTACCCAAAACCCCCAAAGCAGGCTCCAGTCGCCCCAAAGCGACTGACCCGGCGGCTGCCAATGCGGCCGCCGCCAGCTTTGCCGTGTTGGAAGCGCAACTGGGTTACCTGAGCGAAACCGACAGCGAGATGGTGCGGCGGGCTTACAAATACGCGGACGAAGCCCACCTGGGCCAGATGCGCAAAAGTGGCGAGCCCTACATCACCCACCCGATCGCGGTGGCCGGTTTGTGTACCGAATGGAAACTCGACGCCCAGGCGCTGGCCTCTGCCTTGCTGCACGATGCCATGGAAGATTGCGGCATCACCAAGATCGAGTTGATTGAGCGTTTTGGCTCGCCCGTGGCCGAACTGGTGGATGGCCTGACCAAGCTGGACAAGCTCGAATTCAACACGCGCGAGGAAAACCAGGCCGAGTCGTTCCGCAAGATGCTTTTGGCCATGGCGCGCGATGTGCGCGTCATCCTGATCAAGCTGGCCGACCGCACCCACAACATGCGCACCATGTCCGACATGCCGCGCAGCAAGTGGGGTCGCATTGCCTCCGAAACGCTCGAGATTTACGCCCCCATAGCGCACCGGCTGGGCCTGAACCAGATTTACCGCGAACTGCAAGACCTGTCGTTCAAACACCTGCTGCCCTGGCGCTATGCCGTGCTCTCCAAAGCCGTGACACGCGCACGCAACCGCCGCCGCGATCTGATCCGAAAAGTACAAAACGATGTGGAAGCCGTGTTTGCCCAGGCCCACATGGATGTGCGCATCAGCGGCCGCGAAAAAACGCTCTACTCCATCTACAAAAAGATGGACGAAAAACACCTGAGTTTTGCGCAAGTGACCGATATTTATGGCCTTCGGGTCATCGTGCCCTCGGTCATCGACTGCTACACCGCTTTGGGCTTGCTGCACCAGATTTACAAACCTTTGCCTGGCAAATTCAAGGACCACATCGCCATTGCCAAGGTCAACGGCTACCAGTCGCTGCACACCACCTTGGTCGGGCCATCGGGCGTGAACGTCGAGTTTCAGTTGCGCACCGAGCCCATGCACCTGGTGGCCGAATCGGGTGTGGCAGCGCACTGGCTCTATAAAGAGCACGAGTCGGCCAGCGCCCAATCCGAACGCTTGGGCACGCAGTGGCTGCAATCGCTTTTGGACATCCAGACCGAAACACGCGATGCGGCCGAGTTTTGGGACCACGTCAAGGTCGACTTGTTCCCCGATGCCGTTTATGTGTTCACCCCCAAAAGCCAGATCATGGCCTTGCCACGAGGTGCCACGGTGGTGGACTTTGCCTACGCCATCCACAGCCGGGTGGGCGACCATGCCATGGCCGCCCGCATCAATGGCGACCAGGTGCCGCTGCGCACCGAGCTGAAAAACGGTGACGTGGTTGAAGTGATCACAGCGCCCGTGTCGGCCCCCAACCCGGCTTGGTTGGGCTTTGTGCGCACCGGACGCGCCCGCTCCAAAATTCGTCACCACCTCAAGACCATGGCGCAAACCGAGTCGGTGGGCCTGGGTGAAAAACTGCTGGCTCAGGCTTTGCGTGCCGAAGGCATCAACCAGCTGCCAGCCAACGACGAAGCACACCATGCGATGTGGGAAAAACTGCTTCGCTTTACAGGTAACCGCAACCAGCCCGATTTGCTGATGGACATTGGCCTGGGCAAACGCATCGCCACCATCGTGGCCAAACGCCTGACGACGCTCTTGTCCGAGTTGGGCCAAAAACCCGATCCGCTGCTGATGACCCGTGAACGCTTCACTGCGCACGAGTCCATCTCACAAGGCGCGATCACACTCGACGGCAGCGAAAACGCCTCGGTGGTCTATTCACGTTGCTGCCGCCCCCTGCCCGGTGACGACATCGTGGGTTATCTGGGCCGAGGCGAAGGCCTGGCCGTGCACACCCGCGATTGCGCAACGGCCCGCAAACTCGAGCACAAAGACAGTGAACGCTTCATCGGCGTGGAGTGGTCGGACGAATTGAGCCGCAGCTTCGAGACCGCCATCACCGTCACCGTGATCAATGGCAAAGGCGTGCTGGCCCGGGTGGCGGGCGCTTTGGCCAGTGGTGAAACCGACATCGTGCACGTGGACATGGGACAAGAGACTCCGCAGGACACGGCTGAGTTGAAGTTCGTGTTGGCTGTGCGCGATGCAACGCACCTGGAGCAGGTGCTGCGTCACCTCAAACGCACCCCCTCGGTCATCAAGGCCGAACGCCAAACCAACAAAGGCCACTTGCCTGGCTGATCTGCGCACCGTGCCGTCCAGGGCGGTTTCACGGCCTCTCAGGGCGCTGCCGGATAGCTCACCTTCAGCACCTCAATGTCGATCACGCCAGCAGGGGTGAGCAGTTTGAGTTCATCGCCTTCGCGTGACTTGAGTAAAGTACGCGCAATGGGCGAGACCCAGCTGACCTGGCCTTGCAAACTGTCAGCCTCGTCGATGCCCAAAATCGTCACTGTGCGCTCAGTGCCCGAAGCCTCGTTATAAGTGACCGTGGCACCAAAAAAAACTTGGTCGCTGCCGTGGTGCACAGCTGGGTCAACCACTTCGGCCATCTCCAGCCGCTTGGTCAAAAAACGGATACGCCTGTCGATTTCGCGCAAACGCTTTTTGCCGTACAGGTAATCGCCGTTTTCTGAGCGGTCCCCGTTGCTGGCCGCCCAATGCACGATTTCGACCACTTTGGGCCGCTCGTCGTCAATCAAGCTGAACAGCTCGGCACGCAATCGGGCGTAACCTTCGGGCGTCATGTAATTGCGCGCACCTGAAGGCAAAGCCGGCAAGCCCAGCTCGTCGTCATCGTCGCCGTCGGACTCTTTGGTGAAGGCTTTGCTCATGTCCTGGTGCTCAAGGGCAAAAAATACGACACGCCTGTGAGAGCGTTATTTGGGGGAGCACTGTTTTGGCGTGCAAATTTAGTGTGCAAAAATAGAAAAAGCCCACAACTTTCGTTGTGGGCTTTCTAATTTTTGGTGCGGCTGGCAGGAATCGAACCCACGACCCCTTGGTTCGTAGCCAAGTACTCTATCCAGCTGAGCTACAGCCGCATCATGTATCGAATTATAGCAAGCTTTTTGGGGCACTTTCGGGCTGCCCTTCAATTTATTGCCAAGACACGGCCGACATGTCGTTGGCAAAAATCGGTGAGCTCGACCACAGGCCTTTGAGGCCTTTGCGGTAAACCGCTGTGTTGGTGGCATTGAACAAAAACACGTTGACTGCATCTTTGGTGATCATGCGCTGCATGTCGCCAAACAGCTGTGTGCGCTCTTTGGCCGCTGTGGTGGATGCATGTTTGGCGGCCAAGTCGCGGAAAGCCTTGCTGTCGTAACCCCAGTAATACTGCGGGTTGGCGTAGGTCATGTAGTCCAGTGGCTCGACGTGGTTGATCACCGTCAGATCAAAGTTGCCCTTGAAGGTGCCGCCCAGCCATTGGGCCCATTCCACGTTTTCAATTTTGGCGACAATGCCGACCTTGGCCAGCTGCGCGGCCAAGATCTCGCCGCCCTTGCGGGCGTAAGGCGGTGGGGGCAAGGTCAAGGTCACGTTCAACGGCGTTTGCACGCCAGCTTCCTTGAGCAGGGCCTTGGCTTTTTCAGGGTCGTAGGCATACGTGTTGCTCAACTCCACATAGCCCGCATCGGTGGGGGCCATGTGGCTGCCAATGGGCTTGGCCAGACCTTCAAAAACGCCGTCGATGAACGCTTTCTTGTCCACCGCATGCGACAGGGCGCGGCGCACGCGCACATCGTCAAACGGCTTTTTGCGGTTGTTGATGGTCATGATGCCTTTGCCTGCCGTACTGCCCAACTCGACCACAAAGCGCTTGTCTTTCTGGAACTGTTGCAGGCTTTGCGGCGACTGAAAGCGCGGCATGCCGTCGATGTCGCCCGCGAGCAAGGCAGCCACCTGGGCGGCCGAATCGTTGATGAATCGGAAGGTGACCTTCTTCACCTTGATGGCGTTGGCATCGCGAAAGCCATCCCACTTGGACAAGGTCACAGCGGTGCCTTTGGCCCAGCTGTCGAGTTTGTAGGGGCCAGTGCCCACGGGCTTGGTGGCGGCATTGGCCGCGCTGTCGGGGTGCAAGATGACGGCGGTGTTCTCGCCCATGCGGAACAAGAAGTTGCCATCCGGGTTATTCAGCACCAGCACCACGGTGTGTGCATCGGGCGTGGCGATGTGGCTGATGTTGTTGAACACCGCGCCTTTGGCCTTGTTGGTGCTCTTGGCATCTTTGGCGCGGTCAAAGCTGAACTTGACGGCGGCCGAGTCGAAAGTTGTGCCATCGGAAAACTTCACGCCCTTGCGCAGCTTGAAGGTGTAGGCCTTGCCGTCTGCGTCCATTTTCCAGCTCTCGGCCAGCAAGGGGCTGATGCTCCCATCGACGTTGATTTTGGTCAGCCCTTCTAGGATGTTGTAGTGCACCACTTCACCGATGGCGGCAGCTGGGGCCATGGTCGGGTCCAGGCTGGTGGGCTCCAGGATCATGCCCAAGATGACCGTGTCTTTGCGCGATTGGGCTTGTGCTTGCAAAGGGGCCCATGCGATGCTGGCGGCCAGCACGGCCACAGAACAAACGCCCACGGCGCGGCGGCTCAAAGGAAATGGCTTGCTCATGTTTTCTCCTGTTTAAAAAAATCTTCGCGGTGACCAGGCACCGCAGCCAATAAAGCGCGGGTGTAGGGGTGCTCGGCCCGCTCAAAAATTTGCACTGCCGGGCCTTGCTCGACCACCCGACCCGACTGCAAGACCAGCACATCGTCGCACATCAAGTTGACCACCGCAAGGTCATGGCTGACCAGCAAATAGCTCAGGCCGTAACGGTCTTGCAGGTCCATCATCAAATTGAGCACCTGCGCCTGCACCGACACATCGAGGGCACTCACCGGCTCATCGGCCACGATCAATGCGGGGCGGGTGATCAGGGCACGGGCAATGGCAATGCGCTGGCGTTGCCCGCCCGAAAACTCGTGCGGGTATTTGTCCAGGTCGGCGGTTCTGAGGCCGACTTCACTCATTGCTTGCGCAGCCCGGTCGCGCATCTCAGATCGACCATCCGCGGGCTTCACCAAGGTCTGGATCGGCTCGGTCACGATGGCCAGCACTTTCTGGCGCGGGTCCAGCGAACCGTAAGGGTCTTGGAACACCATCTGAAAACCGCTGCGCAACTGGCGCAAGGCTTGCCCGTGCGTCTGGTGCACGTCCACACCCTTGAACAGGACCTGCCCCTCGGTGGGAGAGTCCAGTGCCATCACCAAACGCGCCAGCGTGGACTTGCCTGAACCGGATTCGCCCACGATGCCCAAACTTTTACCCGGCTGCAGGGTGAAGCTCACGTCCGACAAAGCCTGCAAAGCGCCTGCGGGTTGAAACAAACCCGTGCGGGGCAAGGCAAAGCGCCGACCCAAATGCTTCACCGCCAACAGCGGCGCAGATGTG
>JBIKQY010000129.1:0-6949 GCA_044349465.1 Limnohabitans sp.
TGGGCATGGTCGGCATCAACGTGCCGATCCCCGTGCCCATGGCCTGGCACGGCTTTGGTGGCTGGAAGCGCTCTCTGTTCGGCGATATGCACGCCTATGGCGAAGAGGGTGTGCGTTTTTACACCAAGCAAAAGTCGATTATGCAGCGCTGGCCCGAGAGCATCGGCAAGGGCGCTGAATTTGTGATGCCGACGGCCAAGTAAAAGCGAATCACACAGCCTCACCCCGGTCTTAATGACCGGGGTTTTTTTTGATTCGGCAGGTTTTTTGCGCCCACCAGTTCACCCGGACTTGATATCCGATACCACAAACTTGTTTACAAGTTAAAACAAATTAACCTCCATTGAGATCAATTTCAGCAGTCTCAAAAGCTACAATATCAATGGTTTTTAGACCACTTAACACTTCAAACACCCCCAAATCATGAAAAAACTGATCCTTGCCTCTTCTTTGGCACTTTTGGCCATTTCCGCTCAAGCTCAAACTGCTGGCTACTACGTCGGTGCTGAGATGTTCAACAACCGTTTCACTGACCACAATTCAACCACTGGCGGTGGTATGTTTGCTGGCTACCGTCTGGGCAATGGCCTGGCTGTTGAAGTCAACGGCAACCGCATCGGTAAAGTGGACACCGGCGTTTTCAAAGCCAGCGTCAGCCAAATGAGCATTTCGGCTCTGTATTCTCTGCCTGTGTCCAACACCGTCAGCGTGTTCGGCCGTTTGGGCTACGGCGGCATGCGCGTGTCCGATGCCGATAGCGCGCGTGACCGCGGCGTCAAGTTGGACAACGGCATGATTTACGGTGGCGGCATCAGCTACCAAGTCAACAAGCAAGTGGCCGTTCGCGGCGAGTTCCGCAAGCCTGAAAAAGACATCCGTGGCTTCGGCGTGGGCGTGAGCTACAACTTCTGATTCCCAACGGGTTTCAAGCTGGTTTCAAAAGCCACCTTCGGGTGGCTTTTGTTATTTCAGGCCATCGACCAGCCCCTGGCGCGCACATGGGCATCAGGGATTTCCCCCTGATGGGGAAATCCCTGAGAAAAACCGGGGGCTTGTTCCCTTACATTTCAATCACTCGATGCAAAGCAGTACTTGCATCCCGAGGGCCGAGGAGACAACTCGATACCCTGAGAATTCGAACATGAACCAACATCCGAACGAGGTGTGATTTTCCCAAGCGTCGCGCAAGCGGCGCTTTTTTTTGTCTGCTGCTCAAGCTTTTCAGAGACAGCCACTGCTGCAAGCGGATGCCACAATCGCCTGCATGGAATTACTGATTGTTTCGCTGGCCTCGCTGCTGGCAGGGCTGATGGACTCGATCGTGGGCGGTGGCGGTTTGATCCTGATTCCGGCGCTGTTTGCCACTTTTCCTCAAGCCCCACCCGCCACCTTGCTTGGCACCAACAAAAGCGCGGCAATCTGGGGCACAGCATTTGCCAGCATTCAATATAGCCGCAAAGTGGTCATGCCCTGGCGCTCCTTGCTGCCTGCGGCCGGGGCGGGCCTGGTGGGCTCACCCATTGGCGCTTGGGTGGTCACGCAGGTCGACCCCGGTTTGTTGCGAAAAATGCTGCCCATCCTGATGCTGTCACTGCTGGTCTATACCTTGGCCAAAAAAGACATGGGCCGCCACCATGCGCCCCGTTTTGCAGGTAAGCAAGAGGCCTGGGTTGCCGCGGGCATCGGCTTGACGATCGGTTTTTACGACGGCTTTTTTGGCCCAGGCACCGGCAGTTTTCTGGTCTTTGCTTATGTATCGCTGTTGGGCTATGACTTTTTGAACGCTTCGGCTTCGGCCAAACTCATCAATGTCGCCACCAACTTTTCTGCGCTGGTATTGTTTGCCATTCAAGGCCACGTCTGGTGGCATCTGGCCCTGGTCATGGCGGTCTCCAACATCGTGGGCAGTCTGATCGGCACCCGGCTGGCCCTGAAACACGGGTCTGGCTTTGTGCGCCAAGTGTTCATCCTCGTGGTGATGGCATTGATTTGTAAAACCGCCTACGACACTTGGCTGCGCTGAATGCGCTTCAACGCATACGCCACTTGATCTGCCCGGCGTACTGCGCCAGTGCCACACCCATCAAAGTCACACCGGCCCCGGCGATCTTGATCCAGCTGTAGTGCTCACCCGACAGCGCCCAGGCAAACAAGCCCGCCATGGGCGGCATGAGGTACATCAAGGGGGCCGAGCGGGCCACGCCACGGACGGTGTTGATCCAGCCCCAGGCCAGCCACCCAATAAAGGCCGACACCAGGATGGACCAGAACAAACCCACCCAGGCCCAGAAATCGAGCACAGCCCAGTTCGCGTCCATGCCTGCAGGCAGTGACAGCAGCATGACTGGCAAACCGCCCAACAAGGTGGCGTAACCCATGGTCAGCACCGGGCCGTGCTTCTCCATGACCGGCTTGACGGCCACGGTGTAATAAGAAAAGAAAGCGGCTGCGACCAACAAGACCAGATCGCCACCGCCTGCGCGCCAATTGCCGCCCAGCAACTTGTCGGACAAAAACATCAAAATCCCGCCAAAAGCCAAGGCCACGCCCGACATTTGCGCTGCGGTCAGGCGCTCAAGGCCCTGGATGCGCAAGATCAGCAGGGTCAAAATCGGCCCACACGCCAAGATGACCGAGCTGGAAAACGCGGTTGACCAATGGATGCCGTAGGTGACCAAACCCACATGCACAGAATGGCCAAGGAAGCCCAGCCAGGCCATCTGCATCCAGTCCTTGCGGGGCAAAGGAGGCAGCCAACGGCCAAAACGCCAACGCATGAGCAGCAGCGCACAGATGGGCATGATCAGGTAACGCGCCCACAGAAAACCACCCGGCGTGATCAGGTGAAGCAGGTACTTTTGCAGGGTGAAATTACCGCCCCAGATGACGATCAGCACCAAGGCCACGGCCAAGGCGAGTTGATCATGGGGGTGCTGCGAAGCGCGGTCAGGCATGAAGAGCATTGTGCGGCCACTGGCCAACGGGGCATGTCACGCCTGCAGCAAGTCCTCAGTCTTGCACCACCACGGGCACACGCTGAGCCAGCGCACACATGAGCTCATAGCCCACGGTGCCTGCCTCTTGCGCCACTTCATCGATGCTGAGCACCGCACCTAGGGCCGACTGCCCCCAGAGCGTGACGGTGCTGCCCACACCCGCATCGGGAAAAGGGCTCAGGTCCACCGTCAGCATGTCCATGCTGACACGGCCCACCGTGCGTCCGCGCTCGCCATTCACCAACACCGGTGTGCCCGTGGGGCAGATGCGCGGGTAACCGTCGGCGTAACCGCAAGCCACCACGCCGATGCGCATGGCTTGGTCAGCGACAAAACTGGAGCCGTAGCCCACGCTGTCACCGGGTTGGAGCTGCTGCACAGCGATGATCTGGGCGTTCAGGCTCATGGCCGGCTGCAGGCCCCAATGCGCGGCGCTGTGTTCTGGAAAGTCGGGCGAGCTGCCATACACCGCGATACCGGGGCGAATCCAGTCGGCTTTCACGGCCGCGTCTTGCGCATGGCGCAAGGCGGCGGCGCTGTTGCTCACACTGCGCTCGCCGGGCAGGTCGCGCGTGGCTTCTTCAAAGCGGGCCATCTGCTCGGTGATGCCTTTGGGGCCATCGGCGTCGCTGAAATGGGTCATGAGCGAGATTTCGTCCACCTGCGGCAAGGCGTTCAGACGCGTCCAGGCGGAGCGAAAGCGGTGCGGGGCAAAGCCTAGCCGGTTCATGCCAGAGTTCATTTTGAGGAAGACCCGGTGCGGCTCGTGTGTCTTGTGCAGCGCCAGCATGTCGATCTGCTCGTCGCAATGCACCGTGTGCCACAGGTGCAGGCGCGAGCACAGCTCCAGGTCACGGGCTTCAAAAGCACCTTCGAGCAACAAAATCGGGCCACGCCAGCCCAACGCACGCACCCGCTCTGCCTCGGCCAAATCCAGCAGGGCAAAACCATCGGCCCCGCGCAAGCCTTCAAACACGCGCTCAATGCCGTGCCCATAGGCATTGGCCTTGACGACCGCCCAGGCTTGGGCGTCAGGTGCAGCTTGTCGGGCTCGCGCCAGGTTGTGGCGCAAAGCAGCGGTGTGGATGGTGGCTTGTATAGGGCGGGGCATGGGAGAAAACCATCAAAAAGGGCCAATGAAGTATGCCAGCTTCATCGGCCCACAAGACGCCAAGGCCAACTGGCCCGACATCATGCCAACACGGGTCAGCGAGCTTTCAAAAACTCGCCCACTTCCAACAACACCAACTCGTTGTCGTCGGCCTTCTTGGGGTCGCGGCTGCTGGAGAACGGCAGGTTGTTGTCGTTGCCCACCACGATGTGGGTCGCGTCCACCACATCCACGTTTTCAATGGTGAAGAAGGGGAAACTCAAAGCCCCGTTGACCAACGGCTTGCGGGCCAGCTTGTTGGGGTCTTGCATGTTCATCAGATCGATGTAGCCGATCTTGCGCAGCGGGCCACCCACGTTGGCTTCTGTCAGCTCGACTTTGTACACGCGCTTGAACTTGGGCAGGTCGTGGAAGCAATCGGTGCGCTTGACGCCCTCGGGGCAAGCTTTGTCGGGTGTGCCTTCGCCGTTGTCGCGCTCGATGATCAGGCCGGTGGTCTCGTCGATCATGTTGAAGTCACCGATGGCGTGGTGGTTGGCTTCCATCACGAACTTCCAATGGCGGCCGGTCCATTTTTCGGCTTTCACATCAAATTCCAGCACGCGCAAGTACTGCTTGCCGTCCAGCATCTCTGGTGCTTTGGTGGCTTCGTCCCACAAAGCGCCTTCCAGCAAGGCATAGAGTTTGCTGCCATCTTTCGAGGCGGCCATGCCTTCATAGCCTCTGGAGCGGCGTGACTGGAACTTCACCAATTGGTCTGGCGAGCCGGGTGTGGTGACGGCAGGGTGATCGGGCGAACGCACAACTTTGCCGTTGACTTGGGTCTCGAACACCGCTTGCACTTTGCCCTTCATGTCGGCCTTGATCAGGAAGGGGCCAAATTCGTCGCCGATCCAGATCGAGCCACCCGCGAACTGAAAGCTCTCGGTGTCAAAGTCCGAGCCGGTCAGGTAACGCTGCTTGGTGCCCTCGTGGACGATGCGAAACGGCACTTTTTTGTCCGGGTCGTGCAAAAACACCGTTTGCGCGCGCTTGAATTCGCCGGTTTTGAAATCCACTTTGTAGTGGTTCAGGTGCAGCATGAAGTCAGGCGAATTGGCTTTGGAGCCCGCGCCATTGTCGGTCAAGATCCAGAAACTGCCGTCGGCCATGCGCTTGATGCCCGAGTGGCCCTGAACAGGCTGACCCTTGAAGGGCAAAAACACGCCTGTGGGGCGACCTGCCGACTGGCCTTCGACGCTGCCGATTTTCTCGACGCGCTGACCGGTGGTGAATTTACCGCTGACCTGCAAATCGGCCGGGGCGTCTTTGGGCGCAGGGATCAGGGTCATGGCGGGCAGCACGGCGTGGCCAGCCAAGGTGGCGGGGTAAACGTTTTGCGCTTGGGCTTGCAAAGCTCCAGTGGCACAAACCAGCAACCAGGCCGCAGCAGTGGCGCTCAAACGGTAAGGCAATGGGGATTTCAAGTTGATCTCCGGAGTCAATAAAAGTCCTTGAACTTAACCAAGCACCATGAAATCATCATGAAATTTCCTTGACAACAGAAAGACAGGCTGTGCCTGTTGCACCCCTTTCCCCAAGCCGATAGGGCCTTGCAAATGATTTACACTGACCCGCAGCTTGTTAACCCCGCGCAATCTGCCTGAGCTGTTCAGGCACTGGCTGAATTTTGACATCCATGGAAGTTTTTCAGTTTTTGATGCCCATCTTCACCGAATACGGCTATTTGGCCGTGTTCGTGATGCTTTTGATCTGCGGTTTTGGTGTCCCCGTTCCTGAAGATGTGACCTTGGTCACGGGTGGCGTGATCGCAGGCTTGGGCCATGCCGATGTGCACACCATGTTTGCCGTGGGCATGGCAGGTGTGCTGATCGGTGACGGCCTGATGTTCACACTGGGGCGTCTGTACGGTGAGCGCATTTCCAAATTGCCCGGCTTTCGCAAAATCCTGACCCCCGAACGCTTTGCAAGCGCCCAAGACGCTTTCCAGAAATACGGCAAATGGGTCATGTTCGTGGCACGCTTTCTGCCCGGTTTGCGCACCCCTGTGTTTTTCTCGGCCGGCATGAGCCGCCGCGTCAGCTTTTCCACTTGGTTTTTCATGGACGGCTTTGCCGCCTTGATCAGCGTGCCGATCTGGGTCTACCTGGGCTACTTTGGTGCACAAAACTGGGACTGGATGTTTGGCGTGCTGCACCAGTTCCAGTACGGCATTTTTGCGCTGCTGGGCATTGGCCTCGTCTGGCTCGGCTGGCGCTGGTGGTGCAAGCGCCAAGCCACTGCAGCTGCCAAAGCCTCCGGCGACGCCTCCTGATCCGCCCTCGCATGGGCCACACCTCCCCCAAAAGCCTGGCGGTTGCCGGGCTCCTGTTCAACGCCTTTGTCTGGGGCGTGTGCTGGTGGCCCTTCAAACAACTCGAAGCCCAGGGCCTGCACCCGCTGTGGGCCACGGCGCTGGTCTACGCCTTCGTCTTTGTGTCCATCGCCTTGTGGCTGTGGCGCAGCGGGCAACTGCAAAGCTGGCGTGGCCACCCCGGACTGTGGCTCTTGTTGCTGGCCTCGGGCCTGACCAATGTGGGCTTCAACTGGGCCGTCACGGTAGGCGACGTGGTGCGCGTGGTGCTGCTGTTTTATTTGATGCCCGCCTGGTCGGTGCTGGTGGCTTGGTGGCTGCTGGGTGAAAAGCCCACCCCGATGGCTTTGCTGCGCTTGGTGCTGGCGCTGGCCGGTTTGTTCATCGTTCTCAAAACCCCCGAGACCCCCTGGCCCGTGCCCGAGAGCCTGGCCGATGGTCTGGCCCTTTTGGGAGGCCTGACTTTTGCCATCACCAACGCCTTGCTGC
>JBIKQY010000187.1:0-5563 GCA_044349465.1 Limnohabitans sp.
TACTTCTTCTAACAGCAGCTGATTGATTGGCTTTGACGCCAGCATGATAGTCAAGAAGATTTAATGGTGACTGCGATACCCCGCCATAGCTTCCTGGTGGAACCACAATGACCTCATCTGAAGAAGAATCAGAGATGTCTGGCCATGGGTCTGGGAGCGCCATTAAGAATTGCAGTGCCGGATGGTCTTCTGCGAAGGCTTCAAGCAGCTCGATATCGCCTTCATCGAATGGATCGCGTCCAGTAGCCAATTTCGCAAGGAACATTTCCTGGGAATAAATCCTTAGTGATTGCCCTTGGTGTGCATCGATGAGATTTTGAAGCTCAGTAGCTGACCACCCGACCCTGCCGACGATGACGCACTGATGATCATCATCTGAGAGAGGGTAAAACGTATAGCCCAGTTCTTTTAAAGGGCTCTTGTAAGAAGCCTGTTCCCATGGTCCAGAACCCGAGAGACCCAGCCAACCATTGTTGATGTTGGCATTTTCATAGTCACCTTCTTTGATGAGCCAGGACAGAACCGTTGGATGCAGGAAAGCTGATTTGGTCTTTTCAAACTCCTCGCTCAAGGCGTCAAGTTCACTTTGAATTTCATCATGCTCTTGATCGTGTTCACCTAACTCTTCTAGTTGAGCTTCGAGATCCTTGACTTGATTTCGGAGAGCGAAGTTTTTGTTCTTTGTGTCAATGTGACTCTTCTCGTCGCGTTTGACTTCCTTCTCTCTTGCGCTCAAGGTTAGCTCGCGTTGATTCAAAACACGTTGATCTTTAGTGATTTCCGCCTTGAGTTCGCGAATTTCGGCCAAGCGCTCAGCGTGTTTCTCCTGCTGTGCAATTTGTTTCCGTTGAAGAGCATCTCGGTCGGAAGCCAACTTTTCTGCTTCTGTATCTAGCTTATCGACACGACTTTGAAAAACGAAAAGCTCTCGTGCCCAGCTCTCTAACTTGTTAGAACGAACTTGCAGTTCTGAATCGATCGCTTTCAAGTCATCTGACCTAGCCTCCAGGGAGACCTGCTTACTAGAGAGTAGAGCCTCCCACTCTTGAATTTCACTCTCGCGCTCAGACAATGCCGCATCCGATGCTTTGCGTCTAATCAATTCGGCATCAAGCTGCAGAAGCGATTTTTCGCGTTTAGCAAGAGCTGATTGAAGCTCTTCCAAGCGTTGTTTCTTTTCGTCCAAAGAAAGGTGGGCGTTGTATTGAGCAATCTTTGGCTCAATGCGATGTTTCCACTCATGTTCGCGTGTGTGAAGGTCGGTTGCCTGCTGTTGAAACTTATGGCGTTCAGATTGCAACTTCTCTGATTTCTCAGCGAGCTTTAATTCTCGGTCTAGAAAAATCCGATCCTTCTCTTGAAATGCAATCTGAGCTGAGAGAAGTTCGGCAACCTTTTCGTCACGTTCTGAGTTTGCAGCAGCCACATAGGCCTTTGCTTCTTGCAAGGTACTTTGCAAGCTAGCAATGAGCTCAGAATCATTTTGCTGTTGGCTTGCCGCAGAGACTCTTAGGGCTGCAAGAGTAGAAGCACTATTGGCAATCTCTTGTTGCAGTAAGCGGATTTGTTCTGCTGCTTTTCTTAGCGAGACTTTCAACTCTTCAACTATCTGTCCCTGCTTCGTTAGTTCGCTTTGCAGCGTGATCCGAATGCCGTTCTGTTCAGCTAATTGGGAACTGAGACGAACAAATTCCTGATTCTTCTCGAGCAACT
Organism: Limnohabitans sp.; assembly: GCA_044349465.1. Taxonomy (GTDB): domain Bacteria; phylum Pseudomonadota; class Gammaproteobacteria; order Burkholderiales; family Burkholderiaceae_C; genus Limnohabitans_A. Next base: position 1,714 of record JBIKQY010000187.1, read on the forward strand.
GCTGCTGCAACTGATTTATCTCATCTTTTCCGAAAAGACCATCCAACAATCCCATTCAGATCACCTGTAGCAAAAGTCAGCCGGAAACAGGGCTGAGCATAAAGTGCTCAACTTTGCACTCAAGACCGGACATCAAGCTTTACCGAAATGCTCGTTCGTGAGAGTCCGCTCATTCTCTCAGCTTCTAGCTTGGACTGAAACACTGCCGACAGTAATCGCTTCAGAGCTGACACTCGGTCTGGCGTAGCGAACGTCTGCACTGGGTCGGCAACCGACGATCAGATGCGCTAGATGATGGTCCGCTCCCAGCCTTTAGCGAATGTTTGCGCGCGAAGTCTGCGTAAGGCAGTGCTCTTTTGTATAAGGCACCCGTGTGGCACTCAAAAAAGCCCTACAACGCGTTTTTTCTAGGACTCGCTGGGCCGAGTAGCTGAACTCGCTTCAAAACAAACGTAGCGTTTTTTTCAAACTGAGTAAAGCGCTAGCTGTGTCAGCGCAAGGGCACAAAGCAATGCGACATTGACACCATGTAGGCGTCACGGTTGACTCATTGAAATGGGCTTGTTTGACTGTTCCGAAATCTATGAAAAGACATCGAAAAATCTATGAGAAGTAGTAAACCCGGACCATACTACTTTGAACTAAAGAAAAAGCACTTAAAGTTTCCTGTAAGTGCTTGATTCAATTTGGAATTTTTGGTGGGCGATGCAAGTTTCGAACTTGCGACCCCTGCAGTGTGAATGCAGTGCTCTACCCCTGAGCTAATCGCCCTACGCTGTGCAGCGAAGACCTCAATTATGGCATAAAAATTTGGCCCATCTGGCGCCAACCCGGCAAAAAATGTGCGCCTTCACAGCACGAACCTCTTGCCCCAATCACCCCGATCGGCTCAAGCGGCCTGTGCCTGACGCCACACGGTCTTGCCGCCGCTGGATTTATCGAGTTGAGCCAATACGTCTTCGTGGGCCGACAACTCTTGGGCGTTGGCAGGCAGCACGGGCAGCACATAACGGCTCAAATCAACTTGCACCACGGTGGTTTGGGTGTTCTTGGGCGCGTCCCCTGCATCAATCAGCAAGGCCTCCTGGCCGCGCGTCATGTTGATGTAGACGTCGGCCAACAATTCGGCGTCGAGCAAGGCGCCGTGCAAGGTGCGGCCTGAGTTGTCCACCTCCAGGCGGTCGCAAAGCGAATCAAGGCTGTTACGCTTGCCAGGGAACATTTCCTTGGCCATGGCCAAGGTGTCGATGACGTTGTTGACGTAAGCCTTGAGCGGTTTCTTGCCCACGCGCTCTAGCTCTTTGTTCAGAAAGCCGACGTCGAACGCGGCGTTGTGGATGATCAGTTCTGCATCACTCAGGTAGTCGAGGATGTCATCGGCCAGTTGGGCGAACTTGGGCTTGTCGCGCAAAAACTCGTTGCTGATGCCGTGCACTTTGAGCGCGTCTTCGTGGCTGTCGCGCTCGGGGTTGAAATAGAAATGCAGGTTTTTGCCGGTGAGCTTGCGGGCGTACAGCTCCACACAACCGAGCTCGATGATGCGGTCGCCACCTTCGGCCGACAGGCCTGTGGTTTCGGTGTCCAGAACGATTTGGCGCATGCTTGTTCGCTTTCGCTCAATGCAGCTCTTTGGCGTGGTTGATGGTATAGCGCGGGATCTCGATGACCAGATCACTCTTGGCCACAAAGGCTTGGCAGCTCAGGCGCGAGTTGGGTTCCAGACCCCAGGCACGGTCGAGCAGGTCTTCCTCGGTTTCTTCCATCTCGTTGAGCGTGTTGAAGCCTTCACGCACCACCACATGGCAGGTGGTGCAAGCGGCGCTCATGTCGCAGGCGTGTTCGATGTTGATGTGGTTGTCCAGCAGGGCTTCGCAGATGCTGGTGCCCGCAGGCGCGGTGATTTCTGCACCGTTGGGGCAGTATTCGGCGTGGGGCAGGATTTTGATGACGGGCATAGGTGTCTTTGAATTCGGTACAGGGCAGACTTTACAAGGACTGGATGTTTTGACCAGACAGCGCCTTTTGGATGCTGTGGTTCATGCGCTCGGCCGCAAAGGCTTCGGTGCCCTTGGCCAGAGCCTGGGTGCAGTCTTCCAGGGCTTTGGCGTCTTGTTCGGTTGGGATGGCCGCTTGCAAGGTGGCCATCAGAGCGTCGATGCTGGCACGGTCGGTATCGCTCAGCAATTGCCCATCGGCGGCCAAGGCGCTGCGCGTGGCCAGCAGCATGCGGTCGGCATCGACCCGGGCTTCCACCAGCGCACGGGCTTTCATGTCGGCCTGGGCGGTGGTGAAGCTTTCTTGCAGCATGGTGGCGATCTGGTCGTCGCTCAAGCCATAGGAAGGCTTGACGTCAATGCGCGCCTCCACACCACTGATTTGTTCTTTGGCCCCTACGCTCAGCAAGCCATCGGCATCCACCGTGAAGGTCACACGGATGCGGGCCGCGCCTGCGGCCATGGGCGGGATGCCGCGCAGCTCAAAGCGGGCCAGGCTGCGGCAGTCTTGCACCAGATCGCGCTCGCCCTGCACCACATGCAGAGCCAGCGCAGTTTGGCCGTCCTGGTAGGTCGTGAAGTCTTGCGCCATGGCCGTGGGGATGGTCTGGTTGCGCGGGATGATGCGCTCGACCAAACCGCCCATGGTCTCGATGCCCAGCGACAGCGGGATCACATCGAGCAGCAGCAATTCGCCTGCGGCGTTGTTGCCCGCCAGCTGGTTGGCTTGAATCGCCGCGCCCAGGGCCACGACTTCGTCGGGGTTGAGGTTGTTGAGCGGGGCCTGACCAAAAAACTCGGCCACGGCCTGCTGGATTTGCGGCATGCGGGTGGAGCCGCCCACCATGACCACGCCTTGCACATCGTCCTTGGCCAGTTGCGCATCGCGCAGCGCTTTGCGCACGGCGGTGATGCAACGGGCGGTCAAGGCTTGGGTGGCTTGCTCGAAATCGGCACGGCTGATGGATGTCGACAAGCTGCCGGTGGACAAGGCGGTATTCAGCGTGACCGCATCGGCGGTGGTGAGTGCTTCTTTGGCGGTGCGGGCAGCGGCCTTGAGAAGGGTTTTGTCTTCGGCCGTGGTCGCCTGCAAGGCGGGCTGGCGCGCCATGGCGGCATCGGCCAAGGCTTGGTCGTAATCGTCGCCGCCCAATGCGGAGTCGCCACCGGTGGACAAGACTTCGAACACGCCTTGCGTCAAGCGCAAGATGGAAATGTCGAAGGTGCCGCCACCCAAATCGAACACGGCGTAAACGCCTTCGCTGGCGTTGTCGAGGCCATAAGCAATGGCCGCTGCGGTGGGTTCGTTGATCAGGCGCAGCACGTTCAGGCCCGCCAGCTGCGCGGCGTCTTTGGTGGCTTGGCGCTGCGCATCGTCAAAGTAAGCGGGCACGGTGATCACCGCGCCATACAGGTCATCGTTGAAGGTGTCTTCGGCGCGGTAACGCAGGGTGGCCAAAATTTCGGCGCTCACTTCAACGGGTGACTTGGGGCCTTGCACGGTTTGGATGCTGAGCATGCCCTGATCGCTGGCGACGAACTCATAAGGCAGCTTGCTGCGGTCGGCAATGTCGTTCAGGCCACGGCCCATGAAGCGTTTGACCGAGGCGATGGTATTAACTGGGTCTGAGGCGGCGGACTGCACCGCGTCAAAACCAATTTGACGGCCCTGTCCCGGCATGAAGCGCACCACCGAAGGCAAGATCACGCGGCCATCGTCGTCAGGCAAACATTCGGACACGCCGTTGCGCACCGAAGCCACCAGCGAGTGCGTGGTGCCCAAGTCGATGCCCACGGCAATGCGGCGTTGGTGGGGGTCGGGCGATTGGCCCGGTTCAGAAATCTGCAGTAACGCC
>JBIKQY010000130.1:0-6909 GCA_044349465.1 Limnohabitans sp.
TATTACAAGCGGCCCGAACAAAAAAAGTGGTACGGCGGCGAGACCATCTCACTGGGCATCGGTCAGGGGTACAACACCTTCACCATGCTGCAACTGGCCTCGGCCACAGCCACGCTGGCCAATGGCGGCCTGCAGTTCAAGCCACGGGTGGTCACGGCCACACAGGATGCCTTGACCCACGCACAGGTGGAGGTGAATGCGCAGCAAGCCCTGAGTTTGGGCTACAAGCCCGAGCATGTGGATGTGGTGCACAAAGGCTTGGTGGGGGTGGTCACCTCGGGCACCTCGGCACGGGTGTTTGCCGGAGCTGGATACACCAGCGCAGGCAAGACAGGCACAGCGCAGGCCGTGACCATTGGCCAAAAGGAAAAGTACAACGCCGCCAATTTGTCCGAATACCAGCGTGACCATGCTTTGTACATGGCCTATGCCCCGGCTGAAAAGCCGCAAATTGCGGTGGCGGTGGTGGTGGAGAACGCAGGTTTTGGCGCGGCTTCGGCAGCCCCTATTGCAAGGCGTGTGTTTGACTATTGGCTGCTGGGCCAATACCCCAGCGAAGAAGACATGGCGGCCACTCAAAAAGGCCAGTCTGCCAGTCCCATAGGCAAGCCTCGGGCCAAATCCGCAGTGCCTTTGATGGCCCCCAAAACCTTGCCTGCTGGCAGAGCCGAAAAACCCTGATGCGGGTGTCCAGCTGGCGCAGACCTTGGCCAAATTGGCAAAGCATGGTGAAGGCCTATCCGTCAGTCAGTTGATGGGGCAGCGGGAACAACCCGACATCCGCTCATGCATGAGCCTAAATACAGGTGTCGTTCAGGCCTGTGTGGGGTCTGTGGCCATCGCGTCAAATTTTTTGAAGTAATGTTTGGCCAGAGCCACCAACTGGCCGTCTGAGGGGTGGTCACTGGCGATGCTGTCGACGATGGCAGCGGCGGTGCTTTTTTGGTGGGCCGCGCACCAGTCACGGAATTCGTTGCGCGCCAGGCCTGGTCCGGTCACCAGCACTTCGTGCGTGCCTGTGAGGGCTTGGGCCACCTCGGCGTAAAAGGCAGCCGTGTCACCGGCCTTGCCTTGGTGTTTGTGGTGGCTGCGTGATTTGATGCGCTGGGCTTCAATGTGCTCACGGTCAAACATGACCACATGGGCTTCTTGGTGGTCCATCCAGACCACGGCGTGAAAAGTACTCATCAAGATCCTTGGTTAAAAAATCAACGGTGCTGCTCGGCCACAGTCTGGCAATCGATGCAGCGTTTGGCAGTGGGGTAAGCGTTCAGGCGTGCAGGCGGAATGGTCACGCCGCAATCGGTGCACTGGCCATAGGTGCCCGCATCCATGCGCTCCAGTGCAGCTTCGATGTCCCCCAACTCGGCGGTTTCGTGTTCGTTCATGGCGAACTCGGTTTGTCGCTCGGTACGGATCTGGGCGCGTGACTGGAAACTGTTGTCAAAGTGATCTGCGGCCATGTCGGCGCGCGAGACCAAGCCGCCGCGCTGCTCGGCGATGCGATCAAGGAGTCGAGCACGCTCTTGCAAAAGACGCTCGCGGTAGAGGGAGGGAGTTTGGGATGAAGTCATGGCTTCATCCTAGGCGTCTGGGGTGACGCGGTATTGATGTGGGTCAACCCCTGCTGCCGCAGGGTTGCAGCCATGGGCAGGGGTTGATGCGCCTCAAGTGTTCAAGCGCACAGACTCAGCTTTTGGCTTTCATGCGTGACATCATCAATTCCATATTGGCTTTGCGATCGGCATTGACTTTTTGCATGTGGGGGCGTTCGCCCATCATCTTGAGGTACTCACGCGCTGGCAATTCGGCCAGAAAGTCTTTGCCGAAAATCAGCTTGGTGGCACCCGAAATCAGGGGCAGGTGCGTGACGGCTGCGCAGTCGGCCAAGGTCAGGCTGTCGCCCGCAATGAAGGGCGAGAACTTGGCCAGTTTGGCAAACGCGGCGACGTTCTTTTCCAGTTGCGCGCCGATTTTCTCTTTCACCGAGTCGCTCACCTTGCCGCCGAAAAACGCTTCGGGATACAGGTTACGTGCCACCAACTCCAGGTGCATGTCGAGGAACAGCGCCAATTCGCGCACCTTGGCGGCGGCAAAAGGGTCGGCAGGCAGCAAAGGGTTTTGCGGGTGCTTTTGCTCAATGTATTCGAGCATGACGGCCGACTCGCACATCGCGCCATCGGGTGTCTTGAGGTAAGGCACTTTGCCCAAGGGACTGGCTGAAGCGTCGGTGGCACCCACCCACGCCAGCTCTTCTTCAAAAGGCACGCCTTTTTCGAGCAGGGCGAATTTGACTTTGTTGTGGTAATTGCTGGCCGCAAAGCCGCAGAGTTTGAGCATGGGGAACTCCGGTTGGGTTTGAAAAACCACAGAGTAGCTGAAGCGGTTGAACCCGTGCGTCACCAAGATGCCTGTCAACCTTGGCTCAAGACCTTCCCCCTAGAAACCTCACTTCAATCAGCCCCTTGTGTTGGGGTGCATGGGCCTTCGGTGCCATAATCCCAGCCATGTTCAGCCTGCAATCTCTGCGCAATGCCCACCGCCTCACCCGCTTCGTGCTGGTGTGGTTTGCATTGTTTGTGGGGGCGGCGGTTGCATCACCGCTGGTCAAGCCTGAAGCTGTGCACTTGGTTTGCAGCGCCATCGGTGGCGTCAAACTGGTGCAGGTGGATGCTGCAGGTGCTGATGTGGATTCGGCGGTGGAACACACCGCGCTCGACTGCCCTGCCTGCCTGCCCCTGATCGCGCCCCCTGTGGCCGACATGTTGGCCCCCTTGCCATCGGGCAACTTGTCTCATGTTTTGCAGCCTTTGCCAGCCGCTCGGTTGGCCAGTTTGCTGGGTCAGCCCTGGCAGGCCCGCGCCCCTCCCGTCTTTTTCGCCTGAAACACCGCCCCCTGAAACCTTGGGGGCTGAGTCGGTTTCGGAGTCTCCTGTGCCAATGCGCCCCGTTTCATGGGGTTTGCCGAGCGCACAGTCTGTGCCTTTTCATTTGTTCGATAACCACCAGGAGTGATCCATGTCCCGTCCCGCTTTGTCTTTGTCTGCCCTTTTTCTGGCCATGACCGTGTCCTTGGCCGCGCAAGCGCAGGTCACTGTGAAAGACGCCTGGGTGCGCGCCACTGTGCCCCAGCAAAAAGCCACCGGCGCCTTCATGCAGCTGCAATCGGCGCAAGACGCCAAACTGCTGTCGGCCCAGTCGCCCGTGGCCGGTGTGGTCGAGGTGCACGAAATGGCCATGGACGGCGGCGTCATGAAAATGCGCGCAGTACCCAGTTTGGCCTTGCCTGCAGGCAAAGCGGTTGAACTCAAGCCCGGCGGTTACCACGTCATGCTGATGGACCTGAAAGGCCAAGTCAAAGACGGTGACACCGTGCCCGTGACGCTGGTGGTGGAAGGCAAAGATGGCAAGCGCCAGTCGGTCGAATTGAAAGTGCCTGCCCGCACGGCCGCTGCACCGGCCATGAACCACGGCGCAGGGCAGATGCACAAGCACTGAGCTGGACCGCCTGAAACTTTGACGAACCCATGACCTGGACAAGGGCTCAACTGCGCAGGCTCAGCCTGCTGGTGCTGTGCGTGATGCTGCTGGGGGCTTTGGCCCCCACGGTCTCGCGTGCGCGCGCCTGGAGCCAGGGCATGCCCGCCGTTTGGGTCGAAGTCTGTACCACCGATGGGGCGCGGCAAGTTGCACTGGACAGCACGCCTGACGATGCACCCGCCCATGCCCCGGGAATGAGCCCCCTCGACCATTGCGCCTTGTGTGTGTTGTCGTCGGACCGCATGGCACCGCCATCGTCCGCCTTGGAGTGGCAAGCCTTGCCACAAGCCCCGCCTGTGCTGGCCAGGGCTGTTGTTCCCATTTCTTTGGCCGTTCTGCACTGGACGGTCCGCTCACGCGCCCCACCTGCCCACGCCTGATCCTCGTCGTGGCAGGTCGGGCGCATGCCCACCTGTGATGTGTTGGTCACTTGCCCATGGGCGAGGGACTGGCTTTTTCAGAATGGAGCAGTGTGTGAGCTATTTAACTCAAATTCCGGTGGGCGAGCCCATCATCGTTCCCCGTGGTCGGTCTTTGATCGCAGCCGGTGGCCTAGGCCCCGTGTGGCGTGTGACGCAAGGCGTATTCAAATTGGAGCGCCAGGGCCAGGATGGCCAGATTCTGGTGCAACTGGCACGGGCGGGTGATTTGATCGGCGTGGAGTCCTTGTGCGCCGAGCCCTATGCGTTTGCGGCCGTGGCCTTGGTGGCGGCTCAGGTTCAGCCGCATCAAGTCAGCCATGACCTGGACCGCTACGCCACCATGGCCCAAGGTTTTTTGCAGCAGCAGCGACAGACGTGTGACATGCATCGGCTGCGCACAGGCCCCATTGTTCAGCGGCTGGCCCATCTCTTGACCGTTCTGGGCAAGCAAGCCGATGGCCGCGTGTTGGCGGTGGCGCGCAAAGAATTGCCCACGCTCAAGGAAATGGCCCGCGTGGTGGATTCGACCTTCGAAACCGTGTGCCGTGAACTGAACACCCTGCTGCCCGAGCGCAAGCAGCCGCGCACCCGCACCACGACCTCATGGGCGAGCGCCACCCCATTTGCCTTGGCTGCGTAAGGGGCGGCCATGAAAAACGCAATTCAGGCGACGTGGCAGCTCATCCGAAAAACCGGCTTCGGGTTGGGCTTCGTTTTGGGCGGGCTGTTCATCGGCGCTGTGGCGCTGTGGACACCTCAGGCCCACGCCCACGACTTCAAACAAGGCGATTTGGTGATCGACCACCCCTATGCCACGCCCAGCTTGGCAGGCACGCGCAATGGCAGCGTGTACTTCAAAGGCCTGCGCAACCGGGGCGGCCAAGCCGACCGATTGATCGCGGCCAAAAGCGCGGTGGCCGAGCGGGTGGAATTGCACCAGATGCAGATGGACGGGCAAGTCATGCGCATGCGTGAAGTGCCCGCCATTGAGCTGCCTGCGCGCACCGAAGTCAACCTGCGCCACGGCAGTGCGGGCACACACCACCTGATGCTGCAGGGCTTGAAGCAGCCCTTGAAAGACGGCGACCGCTTCGACTTGGAGCTGGTCTTTGAAAAAGCCGGAACCCGGCGAGTGAACGTCTGGGTGCAAACACCCCGAGCAGGCACGCCTGCACACGCGCATTGATTTTTTGAATTTTTAACAGGAGAGTCCACATGAAAAAAAGCAATTACATCCTCACCGCCATGGCAGCCGCCAGCGTGGCCGCATTGACCGCCTGCGGCGGTGGTGGTGGCACTGACAACACGCCCAAGTCGATCAGCATCGACTTTGCGGCCATGTCGGGCAGCACCCCCATCACCTGTGCCTCCAGCTTGAGCGATCTGGGCACCACCAATGCTGTTGGCACTTTGTCGGATCTGCGCTTTTACGTGTCCAACGTGAAGCTGGTGAAAGCCGATGGCAGCACCGCAGCCCTTGCCCTGGATACCACTGACAACTTCAATGCCACCAAGGGCGGCGACACCGTCACCCTGATTGATCTGGAAGACAAGACAGGCACTTGCGTGGGCACCACCGCCACCAACAGCACCATCAAGGGCACCGTGCCTGCAGGCGACTATGTGGGCGTGAAAATGACCTTGGGTGTGCCCTTGGCCATGAACCACACCGACCACACGGCTGATTTGAGCGTGACCCCTGCAGTGATCAACAATGCCGTTCACCCCGGCATGGCTTGGAGCTGGGCGGGTGGTCGCAAATTCACCAAGATTGAAGTGACCAACAGCACTTGGACGGCACCGACTTTCAACGTGCACTTGGGTTCCACAGGGTGCACGGGCACCAACCCGGCCGCAGGGCAAGTGGACACCTGCTCGCGCCCCAACCGCGTGGATTTTGGTTTTGCCAGCTTCAACCCGGGCACCCAAAAAGTGGCGGTGGACGTGAAGGCGCTGCTGACGGGCAACAACGTCACCCTCAATGGCCCTGTCACGCCCATCAATGGCATCGTGGCAGGTCCGACAGGTTGCATGTCGGGTGCGACCGACTATGAATGCGCTGAAATCTTCAGTGCTTTGAGTCTGGACTTGACCGCAGGCACCACGCTCAATGGCGGCCTGAACCAGCGCTTGTTCAAAGTGGTCAGCAAATGAGCCACGGGCAGCGCTTGAAGCAGGCGTTGCTTGGCCTTGCGGGGACAGTGGTGGTCGCGGCCACCCTGTCCTTGTGGGGCTGTGGCGGCAACAGCGTGAGTGTGAACGACAGCACCCAGGCTGGGGCATGGGTGTGGGCTTTGCCAGCCAACTTTCCAACTCCGCGAGTCCCGGCTGACAACCCCATGAGCGAAGCCAAAGTCGAGCTGGGGAGGTTTTTGTTTTATGACCGCCGACTGTCGGGCAATGGCACACAAGCCTGCGCGAGCTGCCACCACCAGGACAAAGCCTTCACCGATGGGCGAGCCCTGGCCAAAGGCTCGACGGGCGAGATGCATCCGCGCAATTCGCAAGGACTGGCCAATGTGGTCTACAACACCACCATGACCTGGGCCAATCCTTCGCTGCTGAGTCTGGAGGCACAAATGCAAGTGCCGCTGTTTTCTGAAGCACCGGTGGAATTGGGCCTCAACGACAGCAACGTCAACGAGGTGCTGGACCGTGTGAAAACCGATGCACGCTACGCCGACCTGTTCAAGGCCGCGTTTCCCGGTGCAGATCAGCCCGTGACCTGGGGCAACGTCACACGGGCCATTGCCACGTTTCAACGCACCCTGATTTCGGGCAACAGCCGTTATGACCAGTTTTTACAAAACAAAGCCCAGCTGACGGCCACCGAGCAGCGTGGCCTGGCCCTTTTCAACAGCGAAAAAGCCGAGTGTTTCCACTGCCATTCAGGCTTCAATTTCAACGACCAAGTGGTGCATGCATCCACCCAAGTGACCGACACCCC
>JBIKQY010000131.1:0-6874 GCA_044349465.1 Limnohabitans sp.
AACTTCGTCACGCACGGCCGCCAGTTTGCTGGCACTGCGCCCGCCCATGGCCCAGCGCAGGCCAGTTGATTGCTTGAGTAAATATTCGATCACCAAGCGACCGGTAAATCCGGTGGCGCCATGCACCACAATGTCAAATTCTTTCATTCATGCTCTTTCATTCATGCATCAAGCAGGGCATGCCATCCCTGGTTCATGTAGCAAAGCCAAAACAACAGCTGCGCTGTTGACTTGGATCAAAAATTAATCCTATCACTTCATTTGCTCTGCGGGTGCTGACTGCTTGCGTTAAATTCATGCGTGCTGACCAGTGCGAGCAGTCACCGCTTCAGCCCGTTACCCAGCCTTACCAGGCATTGAAAGTCCCCGCCATGATCGACCACACCGGTGTCCACCTCAGCGACTTTGCACAAAACAAAGCCTTCTACAGCCAATCCCTGGCCCCCAAGCCCGAGGACGGTGGCGCTTTGGTGCTGGACTCCGACGGACACAACATGGAGGCGCTGTACCACGGGCCGAGCAGAGCATGAGACGGCTGCTCATCCTGGGTGCCACCGGCCTCGTCGGCCAACACGTGTTGGCGCAAACCCTGTCCGACTCCAGCGTGGTGCAGGTCGTGGCCCCCACACGTCGCGCGCTGGCGCCTCACCCCAAGCTGCTGAACCCCATCGTGGATTTCAAAGCCTTGCCACAGGCCGATTGGTGGGCGGCCGATGCGGTGGTGTGCTGCTTGGGCACCACGCTGAAGCTGGCGGGCTCACCCGCAGCGTTTCGCGAAGTGGACCATGACCATGTGCTGGCCGCTGCGCGCCTGGCCCGTGCGGCGGGCACGCCGACCTTTGCCTTGAACTCGTCGCTGGGCGCAAAGGCAGGCAGTGGCAACTTGTATTTGCGCACCAAGGGCGAGACGGAAGACGACCTGGCGGCTCTCGGCTTTCCCTCGCTGACGCTGGTTCGGCCGTCTTTGCTGGACGGCGGGCCTCGGCCTGACGCCAGGCCTGGCGAAGCGGTGGGCCTTTGGTTATCGCGGCTGGCTCGGCCCCTCATTCCGACGCGTTACCGCGCTGTGCTCACCGAGGCCGTGGCCCGGGCTTTGCTGCAGGCGGTGCGACAGGCCAAGCCAGGCCGCAGCTGTGTTGAAAACGCCGAGATCTCAGAGGCTTGAGGCTGTTGTGTTCACTCAGTTCCGCGTCTTTCGGATGGCTGCTCGTGAGGTGGACTTTTTGGGCGTCGCGCCATCCGGTAACGGGGGTCTGGCGTGACTGTTGCAGGCTGATTTTGGGAACCGATGGGCTGAGCAGACTCGACTGCGTTCAGACGACCCGTTGAGGTTGGGTGGTTGCTGGTGTCGAGTTTCAATCCTGCTGCCAGTTGGCTGCGTTATCCTTGCCCGGCTACTTCATCCTGCCCACTACTATGTCACCCACCACCCGCCGCGTTTTGCAAGCCCTTTTGTACGAGGCCATCGCCATCGCCGTGGTCGGACCCGTTTTGAGCATGGCCTTTGACAAGTCCACCGCCTCCACATTCGGCCTGGCGGTTGTGTTGTCATGCATTGCGCTGTCATGGAACTACGTTTTCAATTGGATTTTTGAGCGCTGGGAGTCGCGACAGTCCGTGCGTGGCCGCTCCTTTGCCAGACGGCTGGCCCATGGGGCCGGTTTTGAGGGCGGTCTGGTGATCCTTCTTTTGCCCGTCATGTCGCTGTGGCTGGACATTTCGCCCACCGCGGCCTTAGTGGCCAACTTGGGTCTGCTCGCGTTCTTTTTCTTTTATGCCATCGCGTTCACCTGGTGCTTCGACCGGGTTTTCGGATTGCCCGCCTCGGCCCAGGCGGGCGATGTAGATCGGAGTTGATGGCGCAGGGTTGATGGCGAGGCACAGAGGCTCAATAAATTCGCACTGTGATCCGTTCCCCAGACCAAGGCCGTGGTTTCAAGCGCTGAAAAAGCCCAAGTCGGTTTGGTCGTAACGGGTGATGTTGGGGAACAGGGTGCTGACTTCGGTGGGGCTGACCCCCATCCATTGGGCCAAGGTGGAGCCCAGTTGGTCGACGCTGCTGGTGGGGATCAAGCGTCCCTGGCCCACATCGTTCGGGCCATTGTGGGCCAGCAAGGGCCACTTGCCCCAAAAGCGCTGTCCGCGAACGGCTCCGCCCATGATCAGATGGTGGGATCCCCATCCGTGGTCGCTGCCATCACCGTTGCTGCTGAGCGTGCGGCCAAAGTCGCTGGCCGTGAAGGTGGTGACATTTTCTGACAGGCCCAATTCGGTCATTGCGGACTCGAAGGCACTCAAGCCGTTGGCGAGTTGGCTGAGCAAGCCTGGGTGTTGGGTGAGCAAAAAATCGTGGTTGTCAAATCCACCGATGCTGACAAAGAAAACTTGTCGCTGTGCGCCCAATGTGCTCCGCCCCGCAACCAGACGAGCGACCATTTGCAATTGGCGACCCAAACTCTGGGTGGTGTCGAAGGTGGCAGAAAACGGCAGGGCATTGGCATTGCCCAATGCGGCTTTGACGGTGGCTTGGGCGGTGATCGAGCGCGAAGCCACGCGGTTGAGCTCGGCCTCCATCCAGTGCGTGCGTGGCGCGGTGATCATGTTGTTCAGGACTTTGCTGCATTGGGCGGACCCAAACAAATTCGAAACCACCCCGTTGACGGGGACCGCACCGCTGTTGCTGATTTGGTATTGGACGGCCTGGTTACCCATCAAGAACACCGCATTGCCACTGGCGTTGATGCAGGTGAAGGTGCTGGTGGTGTTGCTGGACAAAAAGAGGTCGCCAATGGCACCGCCCCAGCCTTTGGTCGATCCTTCTGCACCACTGCTTTGCCAAAACGATTGCTGGTCGTTGTGGCTGAACAGTTTGGGCGGCAATTGCACGGATTTGGCCAAATACTGCGCTTTGGTGGTGGGCTCCATGAGGCTGCCCACATTGAGCAACCAGCCCAGTTTGCCGGTGTCAAACAAGGGTTTGAGTGGCAACAGTTCTCCCGCCATGGCCAGTTGCGTTCCATTGACGCCGGGGCCTGTCAGCGGCACTCTGGGTGACAAGCGGGTGGCGGCAAGGCTGGCACGTGGTGCCACCAAGCCACCGAGGTCGGTGGTGCCGCCGCGCAAGCTGGCCAAATACGCATGGTCTGCCGCGTCAACGGGCAGCAATGTGCGGCCGTTGTCGTTGCCACCGGCCAGGAATACGCAAACCAGCGCTTTGTAGCCGCCTGAGGCATTGGCAGCGGCGGCTTCACCCATGGCGGCAAGGTTCAAGGCCCAAGGCGCAGCCATACCTGCCAAGCCCATTTGTGCGGAGCGCCGCAAGAATTCACGGCGCTGTAATTCAGGCAATCGATTGAGTTTCATGAGGGCTTATTTCTGGATCAGGTATTCAGGGGAGGCCATCACCAACAAGATGGCCGCCCGCACGCGGTTGAGCCGACCTGTTGCATTCGATGCGTTGATGGTGGCGACAGCTGCGCCCATTTCCGACACCATCGAGGGATGGATGGCGCTGGCTGCGAGTCGCAAATTCAGGTGCGCCAAGAGCGCGGGCGGGTCAGCCGAAAGGCTCAGCTCGTGAGCGTAATCGGCGGTGACATCACCACTGGCGAGGCCATTGCTGATGACCGATTGCATGAAGTTCAGGTAACCCGCAACGGTGCTTTCGTTGAGCAGCTGAAACTCTGGGGCCGTGATCTGGTTGGCGGCCAATTCATGGCCCGGCGGAACATAGCCTGGGCGAAAGAAGTTGAAGACCGATGGGCTGCGCCAGGGGCTTTGGCCCAGGCGGTTGGCGGGGTCGCTGGTGTCACCGATGGGCCAGCGGCCTGTGGTGCTGGTGATGCCGAAGCTGCGTCCCCATTGCACAAAACGCTGCAGGGGCTCACGCAGGCGGCCCGAGGCGTTGCCAGAGGGCGTAGCGCGTGCTTCAGGGTCGAGCAAAACGGCGCGCAAGGTGGCTTTCAAGTCGCCGCGCACGCCGCGCCCGTTGTTGTTGAAGATGGCAGCGACACGGCCCACGTAAGCGGTGCTGGGGTGGCTCATGGTGAAGCGCTGGATGAGTTGACGCCCAATGAATGGCCCCGTGTTGGGATGCTTGGCCAAGATGTCCAGGACCAAGGACAGTGCTTGTGGCCCACTCAGTGACCCCGGGATGGGGGTGCCTAAAACTGATTTGTCGCCGGATTCGAAGTTGGCGGCGTTGTGTTTCATGGGGCGGGTGACGTGCGCGTAATCTGCCGCATCCACCCGATCGCGCTCCCAGCCGGTGAACACGCGGGCCAGTTGGCTGATGTCCTGCGGCGAGTAACTGTCGATGGCTTGGCCGTTGATCTTTCGGGGTGTGCCATCGCTGCTCAGCTGCACCAAGCCGATGCTGAACAATTGCATGACCTCGCGGGCATAGTTCTCGTCGGGCACTCGACCGGTGCGCGTGTCCTCCTTGCGGTTGCCCAACATGTTCAGGTAACTGCCCATGCCCACGCTGAGGCTCACATCCTGCAAAAGCTGTCCGTAAGTGCCAAAGGCATTTTTTTCCAGCAAATCGGCGTAATGGGCTATGCACAGACCACGCCATTCAATGGGCAAACCCTGCATGGACACCACAAAAATCTCGGACAAGGCCAGCGTCATCCGCTGTCGAACCTGATCGGGACTGTTCATGAGCTTGAGCCAAATGGCGTTATCAGCCCCCGTGAAGTTTGTCCGGTTGGCCTCTACGGCATAACCGTTGGCGACCATCCAGTCGTAGCGGGAGATGTCTTGAACAGGCAGGGCCAATTGCGAATCCAACCAGTTGGCGAAGCCCGCGGTTTTGACCGCTGCGATCGATTCGGCCGATGCTGAAAACCCCGCTTGGTGAAGGAAGCGAACAGCCTCTGCGTCGCTTGGCGCGGGTCCAGAAGGCCCCCCACTTTCACTGGAGCCGCCGCCCCCGCACGCAGCCAACAGCATGCCGCCCGCAGCCAAGGGTGTGCTCTTGAGGGTGTTTGAGGCAAAGCCCAAGGAGTCCGTTGTCTCAACAGACTGGGCAAGCTCCTCTGATGGCGCTTGGCTACAAGCTGCTGTGCCCAGAGTGGGGGCTGTGTGTTGTGCGCAGGGTTCGACGGAGGTCATAGGTTTTCATGTGGACATGATTCCCTGATTTTAGTTATTTTGTAATAACTATGGGCGGCTTTCTCGCAAGCGACCCATTGCGTCGATGTCAGTTTGGGGCCTGCTGCACCTAACCCGTGTTGCGCAGCCCCGCCGCAATGCCATTGATGCTGATGTGAATGCCGCGCTGCACCCGCTCGTCGGCCAGGCCCGCCCGGTAGCGGCGGATCAGCTCGACTTGCAGGTGGTGCAGCGGGTCGATGTAGGGGAAGCGGTGGCGAATGGAGCGGTCCAGCGCCGGGTTGCTGGCCAGGCGGTTTTTCTCGCCGGTGATTTGCGTGAGCGCATCGGCCGTGCGGTGCCATTCGGCTTCGATGGCGGTAAAAATCTTTTTGCGCAGGCGGGCGTCACTCACCAGTTCGGCGTAGCGCGAGGCCAATGCCAGGTCGCTCTTGGCCAGCACCATGTCCATGTTGGACAGCAGGGTTCGAAAGAACGGCCACTGGCGGTACATCTTTTGCAGCAGAGCCAGCGCCGCTTTGCGTTCGGCCACATCGGGCTTGTCCAGAAAGGCCGCCACCGCCGAGCCAAAGCCCAGCCAGCCGGGCAGGGTCAGGCGGCACTGGCCCCAGCTGAAGCCCCAGGGAATAGCGCGCAAGTCTTCGATTTTTTGCAGCGCTTTGCGCGAGGCGGGGCGCGAGCCGATGTTCAGCTGGGTCAGCTCCTTGAGTGGGGTGGCCCCAAAAAAGTAATCGGTGAAGCCGGGGGTGTCGTACACAAGGGCGCGGTAGGCGCCCATGCTGGCCTCTGACAGCTCGGCCGCTGCATCCAAAAATGCGTGGGTGGCGGGTTTGGTGGGCTGCAGCAGCGTGGCCTCCAAAGTAGCAGCCACCAGGGTTTCGAGGTTGCGGCGGCCGATCTCGGGGTTGGCGTATTTGGAGCCAATGACTTCGCCTTGCTCGGTCAACCTGATCTGGCCGCGCACGGTGCCCGGGGGCTGCGCCAAGATGGCCTGGTAGCTGGGGCCACCGCCCCGGCCCACAGTGCCGCCTCGGCCGTGGAACATGCGCAAGGTGATGCCGTGGCTGCCCTTGAGTTTGTCAAACAGCTCGACCAAGGCGATTTCGGCGCGGTACAGCTCCCAGTTGCTGGTGAAGATGCCGCCGTCTTTGTTGCTGTCGGAGTAGCCCAGCATGATGTCTTGCTCGCCACCCGAGCGCTGGATCAGCGCGGCCACGCCGGGCAGGGCATAGAAGTCACGCATGATGGGCGCGGCGTTGCGCAGGTCTTCGATGGTCTCGAACAGGGGCACCACGATCAGGTCGTTGTGCGCTTGTGCGTCCAGCGTGCCGCGCAGCAGGCCCACTTCTTTTTGCAGCAGCAGCACTTCCAGCAAGTCGCTCACGCTTTCGGTGTGGCTGATGATGTAGTGGCGAATCGCCTGCTTGCCAAAGGTGCTCAGCATGCGTTTGGCGGTTTGAAATATGGCCAGCTCAGACACGGCGTGGGCGCTGTAGTCGGCACTGGGCACGCGCAATGGGCGGGCGTCGTTCAACAGGCCCAGTAGCAGGGCTTGTTTGGCGTGTTCATCGAGCTGTCTGTAATTTTTTTCCACGCGGGCCGCGGTCAGCAGTTCGGCTACCACGGCTTCGTGTTGGTCGGAGCTTTGGCGCAGGTCCACCGTGGCCAGGTGAAAGCCAAACACTTCCACCGCGCGGATCAGCGGGTGCAGGCGCTGAGCGGCCACAGCTTCAGCATGGTGGCTGCACAAAGACGCCTC
>JBIKQY010000132.1:0-6807 GCA_044349465.1 Limnohabitans sp.
CGCAGCAATTTGTAAAAGGCAAAGTGCACCACCACCGTGGCCACCACCGCCCAAAAGACCGAACGGCCCCATGCCACTTGCAATGATCTGAACAAGGTCACCAGCATCAAAAATGCGGTGATGAAAAATCCCAGCTCATCAGACAGCAAGATGTAAAAGACCACCGAGCCCAGCAGGGCGACCAGCGCCTTGGTGTGCCGCGGCGAACGCACCCAGTCTTCCCACTCAAACCAAGGCCCGTTGGCACGGTTACGCCAGCCTTGCCAGACCAGCAAAGCGCCGCCCGCACACAGACCGATGGCAATCAGGCCCGGAAACAAAGCGGGCCCGACTGGCTGGCCTGGAATGTTGGGGTAACTGCGCACAGCCAAGAGCACCGCAGCGCCCAAGGCCATGAGCAGGACGCCCCAAAAAGCGTCGTTGATTTTCATGGGCTGGCTTACTTGACCAGACCCACGGCCTTCATGGTCACGCCCATTTCGGCATCGGACTTGGCCATGAACTTGGCCATGTCATCCGGCCCGCCATAAATCACGCCCAAGCCACGGCTGGTCATGAAGTCGGTGTAATCCTTGCTGGCCACGGCCTTGCGCACGGCTTCGGCCAGCCTGGTTTGGATGGGCGCTGGCAAACCTTTGGGGGCCAGCACGCCGCGCCAGGCCGCCATGGTCCAGTTGCTGCCTGTGGCCGATTTGAGGGTCGGCACATTGGGGTACAGGGTGGAAGGTTTGGCGTCCATGATGGCCAGGCTCTTGACCTTGCCTGCATCGATCAGCGAACGCGCTTCGGGCAAGGAAACAGGGGCCACTTCCACGCCACCGGCCACCATGTCTTGCAAGCCGGGCGCAGCACCGTTGCTGGGCACCCAAGGCAGAGCAGCGGGGTCGATTTTCTGGTCGAGCAACAAACCGGCAATGGCCAAATGCCAGATACCGCCCTGGCCCGTGCCCGAGGCTTTGAACTTGCCGGGGTTGGCCTTGATGGCAGCCAGCAAGTCGTTCACGTTTTTATAAGGCGAATCGGCGCGCACCTGAATGCCCGCCGGGTCGGCATTGACCAGACCGATGGGCGTGTAGGAGGCACCGGTCAGTTGGGTCAGACCTTGCCAGTGCATCATGCCGATCTCGACCGTGGCCAGGCCAATGGTGTAGCCGTCAGCAGGTGCCGAAGCAATGGCCGCATGGCCCACCACCCCGCTGCCACCGGTGCGGTTGACGACGGTAACGGGTTGGCCGAGGTCTTTTTCGAGCAAGCTGGCCACGATACGGGCCACGGCATCGGTGCCACCGCCTGCGCCCCAAGGCACGATCATGGTGATGGGGCGAACAGGATAATTTTGTGCGGCAGCAGGCAAGGCAGCTGCCAAACAAGCCAAGCCAGCAACTGCGCTGGCAACCAAAGTACGGCGTGAGCGATTGAACATGGGTGTCTCCTTGTGATTTGAACAGCTGGACCCACGGGGACCTGCTGAATCCAAGATATACCCATTCGATCGTCATACCAATAGGGTCAACCATAGCCCCAGTAACTCTGGCGACTGTCGCTTGCAGCCCTCTTGTCTGCCTCTACAGTGCCCTGCCCTTTAGTCCAGCTTGGCCCCCGCCACAAACCAGCGCCCGATCATGGCGCGCTCTTCTTCGGTCATGCCAGTGGCGTTGCCCATGGGCATTTGCTTGGTCACCGCCACCTGCTGATAGACGTTTTGCGCGTGTAGCTTGATCTGTTCAGGGCTGTCCAAGCGGACGTTTTTCATCTGCACCTGCGCGTTGTGGCAGCTCAAGCAATGCTTGTCCACCAGCACCTGCACCTGGGCAAAGCTCACGGGTGCCATCGGAGCAACCGAGGCCACGGGGGCAGCAGGCTTCAGGGCCACGATCACGCCCAAAATCATCACCACACCCACTGCCGCAAAAGGCAAGGGGTTGGCCGCGCGGCCCAGGTGAAAGGCGTGGCGCTGCACAAAGAACTGGCGGATCAAGGCACCGGCCAGCATCATCACAAACAGCAGCACCCAGCGCTGTTCGTGTGTGTACAAAAAGCTGTAGTGGTTGCTCAGCATCGCAAAGATGACGGGCAGCGTGAAGTAGGTGTTGTGCACGCTGCGCTGCTTGCCGCGTTTGCCGTGGATGGCCAGGGCATTGGCGTCATAAGTTTCGCCTGAGGTCATGGCCGCCACCACTTTGCGCTGGCCAGGGATGATCCAGAAGAACACGTTGGCGCTCATGGCGGTGGCGATCATCGCGCCCACCAACAAGAAGGCGGCGCGGCCTGCAAACAGTTCATTGGCCAACCACGACGAAAAGGCCACCACCACGATCATCAGGCCCGCCACGATCAGCTCGCCGTTTTGGCGAAAGCCAAACACGCGGCAAACGATGTCGTACACGAACCAGAAGGCGACCAACATGCCCACCGCGGCCGAACCTGCGACCACAGGCGTCCAGTCCATCAAGGACTTGTCGATCAAGAAAGTGCCCGCGTTGTAGAGGTACATCACGGTGAAGAGCGCAAAGCCGCTCAGCCAGGTGGAGTAACTCTCCCAATAAAACCAGTGCAGCTTGGTGTGAATGACCTTGGGGGCGACCATGTACTTTTGCGGGTTGTAAAAACCACCGCCGTGCACCGCCCACATCGCGCCGCCCACGCCTTTTTCGAGCAAGTCAGGCGAATTGGGTTTTTGCAGGTTGTTGTCCAGAAAGACAAAGTAGAACGAGGAGCCAATCCAGGCGATGGCGGTGATGACATGCACCCATCGCAGCAACAAATTGGCCCATTCCAGCAGATACGTTTCCATGAAGGATTCTCCACCCTCTCACCACCGCGGGCCCTGTGAGCGGGTATTCGGTCGCGAACATGTTCCCGGAAGAACCTGCGCCGCTGCGACCAGTGCACCGAAGTGTATACAGTTTAAGTTTGGGATTCCAGTCCCCCTAAGGCTTGGCGGCCTAGGGGAAACCAGCATCGGACAGTCAAAGAGACTGCAAAAGTTGTGCCGCCACCGCCACGGCAATGACCTCAGGCTCTTTGCCCGTGATGCCCGGCACGCCAATCGGGCAGGTGATGTGCGCCATCTCTTCGGCGCTGAACCCCCGGTCTTCCAGTCGGTGCCTGAAGGTGGCCCATTTGGTTTGGCTGCCGATCAGGCCCACAAAAGGCAGGTCACCCCGCTCGCGTTGGCGCTTGAGGCAGGCGACCACGATGTCCAGATCTTCAGCGTGGCTAAAACTCATGATCAACACCCTGCTGCCCGGAGCCAAATCGGCCACGGCCGCTTGCACCGGGTTGGAGTGCTCGCATTCCACGTCTTCGGGCACATCGCTGGGGAAAATCTCGTCGCGGCTGTCCACCCAGCGCACGGCAAAGGGCAAGGGGGCCAAGGTGTGGACCAGCGCCTTGCCCACATGCCCGCCGCCAAACAGCGCCAGCGGGGTGCGCGGCGGCACCAGTTGGGTGCGCAGGCGCGGCACATCGGCTGCGCTCACCTGCTCAAAAGTCAGCTCGACCACACCACCACAGCACTGCCCCAAGCTGGGGCCCAAGACCTGACGCAAAGCAGTTTGCTCCGTCTGACCAAGCAGCAAAAGCCGCGCATGCGCCAGTGCCTGAAACTCCAAGTGCCCGCCACCAATCGTGCCCGCTTCGCCCTGGGCAAACACCAGCATGGGCGTGCCCGTGCCACGCGGCACCGAGCCCTGGGTGGCGCTCACCGTCACCCGCACAGCCGACTCCTTGGCCAATCGCTGCAAGGCCCCTTTGATCCAGTTCACAGGCATTCCAATGAAAAACAGTTGAAAAACTCGGGCACTCGCCTCAGCGCTGGCGCAATGCCACAATCTCGCCCAAACCCCGAGTATGCCAAGGAGAGGCCGCACCATGACGCCACTGCAAAGAACAAAAACAGCTTGCCGCAGCGCCTTGCTGGCACTGGGTGCGCTCACCCTGTCCTGGCTGAGCGGTTGCAGTGCGCCGCCCTCGGCCAAGCCCACGACCCCACCCACAACCCAGCCCTCAGCCAGCACCTCACCAACGCCCCCCACCAGCCAGTCGCCTGGCACAGCACCTGGCGGTGCTCCAGCCACTGCGCACGGCACCACCCCGCAGCCAGCGTCACACAGTGCGCTGCGCAGTCCCGGTTTTTCGCAGGCGCGCAACGAGCGGGACTACCGCCAGGATGCTGCCAAGCACCTGTATGCCCTGCACCGCCCGCACATTTACCAAGGCCGGCTACCGCCCATGCTGGAGGCTGTGGGGGTCTTGAATGTGGACATCGACAAACAAGGCGCGGTCAAGCGCCTACAGTGGATGCGTGCACCGCGCCATGTACCCCAAGTCATGAAAGAGATCGAGCGCCTGGTGCAAGCGGCCGCGCCCTACCCCGTGCCCCAACACTTGCGCCAAGTCACTTACACCGATGTGTGGCTCTGGCACAAAAGCGGCAAGTTCCAGCTCGACACTCTGACCGAAGGCCAGGACTGAAGAGACGCACGGCAGCAAGCCCAAGGGGCTTCAGGCGGCCTTCATGGCACCCACTTTGGCACGGTCACGGGAGAGGGTTTCACGGTCGGAAATGCGCCGGAACCACAAGGTGGCCAAGGTTGAGCTGACCATGATGAACAAGGAATAGAGCACCGGAATCAACAGCACCTGTTGCTGCTGAACGCCAGTGAAGGTCAGCGTGACGATCAGCACACCCAGGGGGCCGTTCTGAATGCCTGTCTCTAGGGCAATGGTTCGGGCTCGACGCTTGTCCTGTCGCACCAGCCGGGCAAAGGTGTAACCCACGGCAAAACCGAACACGCCCAGACCGATCGACCCGAAATACACCTGCCACGGCGTCGTGAGCAAAAGCTGCCAGTTCCGCGGCACCCAAGAAACCATCAAAAAGAGAATCACAAGCACCCCGAGCACGCCGCCCAGCAGTTCCAGTGTGGCGCCAATGTTGGGGTTGAGCTTGCGCAGGAGCATGCCAATGGCCGTGGGCACCAGCAAGACAAACAGCACCTGCGCCACATTTTCCGGTGGGATCTTCCAGTTGCCGTCGATGCCCATGCTGAAGAAACCCAAAGTCAGGGGCACCATCACCACAGCCAGCAAGGTCGAGACAATGGTCATCAACAAGGACAGCGACAACACGCCCTTGCTGAAATAGTTGAAGATGTTGCTCGTGGTGCCTCCTGGAAGACAGGCCATGAGGATGAGGCCGACAGCATAGGCATACCACTGCGAGGCCTCCTGTGAGGCATTGGGCAGCAGCACCAGATGGGCCAGCGTGAAGCCGACAATCGGGGTCAACAAGTAGGTGGTGACCACCCCAATGCCAATGCCGACCGGCCTCTTGAGCGCGATCATGAAGTCCTTGAGGGTCAAGGATGCGCCCATGCCCAACATGATGATCATCATCATCACGCCCAGCAGTTTGGTTTCAAATTCGGTGACCATATCTAACTCCGCTGTGGCGCTCAGGCGCGGTTGAATTCATTTTTGACTTCGGCTTTGAGGTCCTTGCGTAGGACCTTGCCAATCGGGGACTTGCGCAGCTCGTCGCGCAGCACCACCGAGCTGGGCCGTTTGTAGGCCGCCAAGTGTTGCTTGCAATGCGCGAGCACGTCTTCGGCGCTCAGGGTAACGGCATGGTCCGGGTTGGCAACCACATAGGCCCGCACAGCTTCGCCCGTGCGCTCATCGGGGGTGCCGACCACCGCCACCTCCAGCACCGCGTCCAGCTGCGCGATCACATCTTCCACTTCGTTGGGGTAGACGTTGAAGCCCGACACCAGCACCATGTCTTTTTTGCGGTCCACGATGCGGAAGAATCCCTCGGCGTCCATCACGCCGATGTCACCCGTGGCGAACCATCCGTCATGCATCACGTTGGCGGTTTCGGCCTCGTTTTGCCAATAGCCTTGCATGACCTGCGGGCCGCGCACCCAGATTTCACCGGGCTCGCCTGCGGGCACGTCTTGCCCGGCTTCGGACACCAAACGCACATCGGTCCCGGGGGCCGGGATGCCGATGCTGCCCACACGCGGCTCGCCGCTGAGCGGGTTGAAACTCACCACGGGCGAGGTTTCGGTCAGGCCATAACCTTCGGCGATGGGCGTGCCCGTGACCTCGCGCCAGCGCTGCGCCACGGCGCTGTGCAGGGCGGTGCCGCCAGCGATGGAGGCTTTCAGGTGTTTGGGCGGGTAGGCCAAAAACCACTCTTCATTGAGCAGGCCATTGAACAAGGTGTTCACGCCCGTCATCCAGGTCAGCGGGTAGTTTTCGACGGCGCGCTGCAGGTTTTGCACTGGGCGCGGGCTGGGCACCAAAATGTTGTGCGCACCGATGGCCAAGAAGCCCAGCAAATTGGTTGTGAACGCGAAGATGTGGTACAGCGGCAGCGCCGTCAGCACGCACTCTTGGCCGGGGTTCATGTGGGTCGCACCCATGGCCAGCATCTGCTGCACGTTGCTCAGCAAATTGCCGTGGCTGATCATGGCGCCCTTGCTCACGCCGGTGGTACCGCCGGTGTATTGCAGCAAGGCCAGATCGTTCGGCTGAAGGTCTTGCCAATAATTTTTGGCAGGCTGCTGGGCCAAGCTGGCGCGGCCCTGGGCCAGCGCCGCTTGCAATCGCACATGCGGCACGGTGACGGGCGGCAGCACTTTGCTCCAGACCTTTTGCACACCGCGGATGATGCCGCGCGGAATGGCCGGGAAGAATTCGGGCACCCCGGCCAGCACCACATGGTGGATGCCGGTTTGCGCCATCACCTCGGGCAACTTGTCGGCAAACATGTCGATCACCACCAGGGCCTTGGCTTGG
>JBIKQY010000134.1:0-6801 GCA_044349465.1 Limnohabitans sp.
CGTGGTTTCAAGATGATTGTGGCCGGCGAGTGCGATCACCTGCCAGAGCAAGCTTTCTACATGGTCGGCACCATCGACGAAGCTTTCGAGAAGGCCAAAAAGGCTGCATAAAGCTGTGCCTCAGGGTGGCATTTGCCACCCGAAGCCAACTTCAAAGCACCTTTTTAAGGAGTAAACATGAACACCATCCACGTTGATGTGGTCAGTGCCGAAGAGTCCATCTGGTCGGGTGAAGCCCGGTTCGTGGCCTTGCCCGGTGAGTCTGGCGAGCTGGGTATTTACCCACGCCACACCCCGCTGATCACCCGCATCAAGGCCGGGTCGGTTCGCATCGAGAAGGCCGACGGTGGCGAGGAATTCGTTTTCGTAGCCGGTGGCATTCTGGAAGTGCAGCCAGACTGCGTGACCGTGATGTCGGACACCGCGATTCGCGGCAAAGACCTCGACGAAGAAAAAGCGAACGCCGCCAAGCAATTGGCAGAAGAAGCTCTGCGCAGCGCCAAAAGTGAACTTGACTTGGCCGTGGCCCAGTCCGAATTGGCTGTGCTGGCGGCTCAGTTGTCTGCCTTGCGCAAGTACCGCAAAAAGTAATTTTTTTGTAATCAGGTTCATGGCTTTGGCAACAAGGCACAAACAAAAAAACCCGGCACAGTCACTGTGACCGGGTTTTTTCTTGAGTCATTGGCAAGCCACATCAAGGTAAGCCAACAAACAGCCAAAGGACTGGCAAACAAGGCAAAATGAAGCAATGAATAGATGGAGTAGGACAAACAAATGAAACGCGCAAAACTGCAGGCGGCTGTGGTTGGGGGAACGCCCGATGACATCGAGCAAGCGTTTTACGAAGCCTTGCACAATGCCGACATCGATCAACTCATGGGGTGCTGGGCAGAAGAGGACGACATCGTTTGTGTGCACCCCGGTGGTGGACGCATGATCGGTGCAGGTGCCATCCGAACCACTTTCGAGGCCATGTTCAACAATGGCAGCGTGCAGGCTTTTCCAGAACGCATTCACAAAGTACAGTCTTTGGCCAGTGCAGTCCATCACTTGGTCGAAAGGGTTGAAGTCATCACACCGCAAGGGGCCAGACAGGCCTATGTGATTGCCACCAACGTGTACCACAAGACCCCGCAAGGCTGGCGCATGGTGGCCCACCACGCCAGCCCCGGTACACCGAAAGATGCTGCGGATGTGGGTGCCAAACCCACGGTGTTGCATTGAAAAAGAATGCTTGAACAAGCACCCGCCTGGCTGCCAGGTGGTCACGCCCAAACGATTTGGCCGGCACTTTTCGCGCGCAGGCATTGGAGGCCTGCGCAGCCTTTGCGGCGAGAACGTTGGACAACCCCCGACGGTGACTTCGTGGACATCGACAAGCAAGCTGCCAGTCGGTCTGACCTGCCTTTGTTGGTCTTGTTTCATGGACTGGAGGGATCATCGGCCAGCCACTATGCACAGGCCTTTGCCGATTGGGCGGCAGAGCAAGACATTAATTTGGCATTGCCGCATTTTCGGGGTTGCAGCGGTGAGTTGAATAACGCGCCGCGTGCTTACCATTCGGGTGACCATGAGGAAATCGACTGGTTGCTCAAGCGACTGCGTGCCGAACACCGTGCCAGCGGTGGACAAACGTTGATCGCAGCGGGTGTTTCCTTGGGTGGCAATGCCTTGATGCGCTGGGCCGGTGAGCACGGCCACCAAGCATCTCTTCAAGCGGATGCCGTGGCCAGCATCTGTTCGCCACTGGATTTGATGCAAAGTGGACTGGCCATTGGCAGGGGCTTGAATCGGCTCATTTACACGCCCATGTTTTTGCGCAGTATGAAGCCCAAGGCCATGGCCAAATGGGCACAGCACCCGGGCTTGTTCAACCAAGATGCTTTGCTGGCCGCGAAAGACCTGTATGCTTTTGACAATGTATTCACTGCTCCCTTGCACGGTTTCAAAGACACCGAGGATTACTGGACTCGTGCGTCGGCCAAAACAATGATGGGGGAGATTCGATTGCCTGCGCTGGCTCTCAACGCCTTGAACGACCCCTTTGTGCCCAGCACCAGTTTGCCTGGACCCGGTGATGTGTCATCCAGCGTGAGCCTGTGGCAGCCTGCACAGGGCGGACATGTGGGGTTTTCACAAGGGCGCTGGCCTGCCCATGTGCGAGCCATGCCCGATGCAGTAGGTGCTTGGCTGTTGCAGGCGACTGGCCACGCTGTGAAAACAGGGAGCTCAAAACATGGATGAACTGGTTCGCCAAGCCATGGCCAAGTGGCCCAACGTGCCAGATTGTTACGGTTGGCTAGGACTGGACAGCCGAGGGCAATGGTGGATGCGCGATGACAGGGCGCAGGCGCTGGGTGCGTTTCAAAGCGGTCTACCCGGTGCCAAGGGCTCGGTGTTGCGACACGAGAAACTCATCGAATTCATCCACCGCAATTACGAAGCAGATGCGCAGGGTCGTTGGTACTTTCAAAATGGACCCCAGAGGGTGTTCATTGAACTTGAAGCGACCCCCCACATCTGGCGCATTGAAGATGACCTTGCCGTGTCATCCCAAACAGGGGAGTTAGCCCATGTGAACAAGGCTCTGGTGGATGAATATGGCAAGGTCTATCTGCACACCCACTTGGGCTTGGGTTTGGTGCATTCGCTCGATGTGCCGAGGGCTGCGCAAGCGCTGGAGATGGACCGATGGACTTTGGAGGAAGCGAGCGCCAATGCATTGACAGAACTCTATGGCTATGTGATGAGCCCGGAAAGAACAGAAACCACTCACAAGCGGGCGTAAAAAAACCGACGATGAACGTCGGTTTTTTCAAAGAGAATGAAAGCTTACTTGGCAGCTTCAGGGGCTTTGGGCTCGTCAAATTTGCCACCAGCAGAATTGGCCAAGTGCACTACAGCACGGGCAATTTCGGTGTCGTTGAAATCACCACCACCCTGAGCACCCATGGCACCCTTGCCCTTGAGGGCTGAGTTCACCAAGCCCTCAAGTCCCTGGCCCAAACGAGCGCGCCAAGCTCCAGCATCTGCAAACTTGGGGGCACCAGCAGCACCTGCGTCATGGCAAGCGGCGCACTGCGCCTTGTAGACCTCAGCACCCGCTTTGAGCGGGCGATTGGCGTCGCGGACTTCGACAACGCCGATTTTCTGGATGCGTGCGGCGGTGGACTTCTCGGTATCAACCGCACCGGCAGCGGGCTTGTTGGCCGATGTCACATAGAAAACCAAGCCAATGATGATGAAAACTGGAATGACGAAAGAGGCCAAACTCAGCAAAAGCATTTGCTTGGGGGTTTTGACCGGGCCGGTGTGGGCTTCGTGCTGATCGTGGCTGTTGTCGCTCATGAGAACCTCTGTTGGGGCGTGGCCGCTTGGGCCAATGTGTAGATCGAAATCAACCTCAGATTATAGCGTTGCACCCTGCACCGATCTTGCAAAACAGGCAAGCTGGCCTTCAAGCGTGAGATAATGCAGGACTCTTAAGTGCGGCTGTAGCTCAGTGGATAGAGTATTGGCCTCCGAAGCCAAGGGTCGTGGGTTCGATCCCCGCCAGCCGCACCAACCTGCATATCCCCAAGCCTTTGCAATCGACCCTTTTTAAGCAGAGGCCAGATTTGCTGATGGCCTGTGAGACTTTGGACCACACCAAAACAGGAATTCCAGCATCAAGCTCTGCGTGAGGCAATCACGCCTGTGAGGTAGGCGTGCAACCAGACCGCCGACATGGGGCCTGAGACCACCTGGATCGAAGAACTGGCTCCCTCAGGCATGCTGGCTTTCAAATCTTTTTCAGCCGTGATCAATACAACCGACAAAGGCGTGTTGCCTCGTTGGTTGAAGTTTTCAAGTGCCTGAAAAGTCTTTTCTTGCTGGGGTCTTGGCATGGACATCTCGACCACAATCATGTCCGGCTTTTGACTTGAGAGTTCAAGCAAGGCTTCCGTGACTGAATCAAAAAAATGCACATCAATCGGCAAATTCCATAACGAGCATTCCGTTCTGAGCTCTTGGAACAATGGGGGAGATTCGATCACAACGGTGACATTGGGTTTGAACGAAAACTTGTTCTGAGAACCCACCACATGTCTGGAGACAGTTTGGTAATCCAAAATGGAATCTAAGGCAATGCGGCGGTGACCACCACGCGTTTTCCATCCTTTGAGGTCACCTTGGTCGACCAAAGTTTGAACCAAGGTGGTCGACAATCCCAGCATGCGTGCTGCCTCGGCAGTGCTCAAGAATTGAGGTGGCTGCGGGGCTGGCTTGGAGTGGGATGTGTTTTTCTGGGTGGTTTTTGGCCGATCTGAATCAATCACAAGGGTAAGGTCATCGGACATGCTAAGGCTCCTGTTCTAAATTGTCATTTCAACGTTCGCGCAATGCTTGCGTGACGTTTTGGAGTGGGCGGAAGATATATTCCAAAACGGTTTTGTAACCCGTTCTGATTTCAACGGATGCGGTCATGCCGGGTGAAGGAGTCAAGCGCAAACCATTGCGCAAGTCTGTTGGTTCTTTGACACGAACAATGATCCGGTAGAAGCCTTCTTCCAATTCCACGGGGTTTCCAGGCTTCTTTTGTTTTTCATCACGCATGGTGTCTGGACTCAAATGTTCTAAAACACCTTCAAGTCCACCATATTTGTTGAAGTCGTAAGCGGTGAGTTTCACAACGGCAGCTTGACCAACCTTCAAAAACGCCACTTCAGACGGCTTGACATAAGCTTCAACCAGCATTTCATCTTCAGTAGGGACGATTTCCAAAATGGGTTGCCCGGCTTGCACAACACCACCAACGGTGGTGATCTGCACATTCTTGACAATCCCCTTCATGGGAGACCTGATCGTTGTGCGAAGAAAGGCGTCTTCACGCGCAGAGGCACTTTCCTTGGTTTGAGAAAGTTCCGATGCCACCCGGGTCAACTCATTGTTGGCATCGGTGAGATAACGGTTTTGACGTTCGGCACGTTGCCCCATCAACTCCGATTGCTGGCGCTTGAGGCGCAGCAATTCGACTTCAGACATCACACCTTGACGCACCATGGGCTCGGTGATGGTCAATTCCCGAGTGACGGCTGACAAAGAGGTATCCAAGGCATGCAAGGACTGGGTCAGAGAACGCTTTCGAGCATTAAAAGCTTGCAGCTCCTGCTGCATCAAGTCGGGGTGCTCATTGAGTTCAGGCGGAAAAACGAGTGCTGTGCCATAAGCCTCGGCCTTGAGCCGAGCAGCCAAAGCCGATAAAGAGAGGAATTTTTCCTGCGCCTCCCTGAATACGGCACCCGTGCGGGCATCGTCGATGCGCAAAAGGACCTGATCCTTTTCAACGACGCTGCCTTCGCGGACAAACAATTCACTCAAGACGCCCGAGTCAAGACTTTGGATGACTTGTTCACGACTGGTAGGGATGACTTTGCCTTGGCCGCGTGTGATTTCATCCAGTTCGAAAAATGCTGCCCAAACCAGCGCTAAAACCAAGGTCAGACCGGTCGCCCAAACCAAGGTCTTGCTGGCGTGACGTTCGTCATCTTCAACGGTATTGACACCAAAGCCTGATCGGTTGGCTTTGTACTTGATCATGTAGTTGCTCCCTGATTCTTGACACCATTGACATCAATGCCACGGGACAGTTTGTCAATCATTTCCTGCTTCGGTCCCAGCGCCACACATTGGCCACTGTCGACGACGGCAATCAAATCTACCCACTCCAGAAGTTGAGGTCTGTGGGTGGCCATGAGGAGTGTGCGGCCGCGCAACCATTCTTTGAGGACCGAAATGACGCGAGCTTCCGTGTTTTGGTCCATGTTCGATGTGGGCTCGTCCATGAAGACCAGTTGAGGATTGCGCAGCATCATGCGGGCGATCGAAAGCAATTGCCTTTGCCCCCCAGACAGCCCCCCGCCAGCTTCAGTGACAGGCATATCAAGGCCCAGTGGGTGCGATGCAACAATGTCATAGATGTTCAAGGACTTGAGCACATCGATGATCCTGGTGTCGGTGATCCAACTGTCGGCCAAAATCAGGTTGTCGCGCACAGTACCCATGAACAACTGTGGATCTTGACCCACGTAACCAATGCGGCTTCGCACCTCACTGGGTTCAATTTGCTGCAAATCCACGCCGTCCAATCGAATGCTGCCAGCACCGGGGGCGTAAAGACCCGCCATGAGTCGCAACAAGGTGCTTTTGCCACTGCCAACGCGGCCGAGCATGGCGACTTTTTGCCCCGGCGCGATTTGGATGGACAGTTTTTTGATCACCGGAATCTTGTGTTCGCCAGGATAAGCAAATTCAAGTGCTTCAGCCTGAAGGCCGCCTTGGATGCTTTCAGGAACCAAGTAATTTCGACCATGGGTCCGATCGCGAGGGCGCTTCATCAGACCATCCAGCGTTTCCAGCGCAGTGGCTGCTTGCTGGTAGCGCGAGGCCAGTGACATGACGCTGGCCAAAGGTGCGATGGCGCGACCCGCCAAGATCACCGATGCAATCAGACCGCCCAGTGTCAACTGGTTCGCATGGATCAGATAAACCCCGCCCACCACCATGGCCACGGTGATGATTTGCTGAATCGATGTGGTCAATCCCATGATCCAGTTGGTCAAACTGCGAATGCGCTTGTAGGAGTCGGCCCCTGCCAAGTTGGACATCTCCCAACGCCGCTGCAAATAGCTTTCGGCGTTATGCGCCTTGAGCAATTCAAGGTTCAGAACTGACTCCACCAAAACACTTTGCTTGTCACCTGACTCTTTCATGTTCTCGCGCATGGCGGTCATCAACGGCCTTTGTGCCAACAGCCCGATG
>JBIKQY010000133.1:0-6801 GCA_044349465.1 Limnohabitans sp.
CGCCATAACCCCAGGTGTTGGCCACACCGGCCACCGTGGTGGAGTGGCAAATACGGGCTTGGTGGTCGCAGTTGTTGGTGCCCCAGAAGCTGACAAACTTGCGCAGCAAATAGGCTTGTTCGTTGTTGTGTTTGGAGGAGCCCACGTAATAAATGCTGTCTGGGCCGCTGGCCTTTTTCAGCTCCAGCATCTTGGCGCTGATTTCGTTGAGGGCCACGTCCCAGCTGATGCGCTCGTATTTGCCGTTGACCAGCTTCATGGGGTAACGCAGGCGGTATTCGCCATGGCCATGCTCACGGATGGCCGCGCCCTTGGCGCAATGCGCACCCAGGTTGATGGGCGAGTCGAACACAGGCTCCTGGCGCACCCAAACACCGTTTTCCACAACCGCATCGATGGCGCAACCCACCGAGCAGTGGGTGCAGATGGTGCGCTTGACTTCGACCTTGCCCGCGCCCGTGATGGACTTGGCAGTGGCGGCCTGCGCTTTTTGCACCAAGCTCAACTGGGATGCAGCCAAGCCCACCCCCACGCCCAAACCCGAGCGGCGCAAAAAGCTGCGGCGGTCCAGGGTGGGCAAAGCCTGCGACAAACCACGGCGCAAGCTGTGGATGAAGGGGGATGACGTGGCATCAGATGTGCCGGAGGATTTTTTGGTCAGCAACATGGAGGGCTCCAGTTGGGGATGAACAGGAAAGAGAGACGAAAAATCAGACGCGGGTGGTCTTGTAATACTGCTGAACGTGCTCGCTCAGGGTGTAACCCCCGCCACGCGTGGGCCTGGGCAAGGACGTGGCCACGGGCGCGGCCTGCTTGACAACACCCGGCAAAACGGCGGTGGCTGCAGCCACAGCGCCCACCGTAGCAGCCCCAGAAAACAGGGTGCGACGCGACAAAGAGGAAGTTTTGGAAGACATCAAAGACTCCTGAAAGGGACAAGGCAACGGTTCAATAGAACATCCAACCTAGGCAGAAAAATGCATAGGTGATCTTACTGGCTGACCAGCCGACCACCCAAGTGAAAACCCTTACCCCCGATTGATTTGCGTCAAACAGGTGACTGGCCAAACGGCATGGACTTCAAGAAAGTGTCCGCACACACAAACCACTTGGGCATTGTGTGCGCGGACGCACGGTGTTCTATTATTTGTAAA
This sequence comes from Limnohabitans sp., assembly GCA_044349465.1. Taxonomy (GTDB): domain Bacteria; phylum Pseudomonadota; class Gammaproteobacteria; order Burkholderiales; family Burkholderiaceae_C; genus Limnohabitans_A. The sequence goes on from JBIKQY010000133.1 coordinate 1,155, forward strand.
GAACTTCAGGCAACCACATGCCGATGGCCGGGAACATGTAGAGCAGCACGATGGCAAAGACCTGAATCGCCATGAAAGGCAGCATGCCCGCGAAGATCTGGTTCAGCGTGACGTGTGGTGGGCTGACGCCCTTCAAGTAGAACGCCGCCATGGCCACAGGTGGGCTCAGAAATGCGGTCTGCAGGTTCAAAGCCACCAGCAGGCCGAAGAACAGCGGATCGATGCCGAAGTGCGGCAGCAAGGGGATGAAGATCGGCATGAAAATCACGATGATCTCGGTCCACTCCAAAGGCCAGCCCAGCAAGAAAATCACCACTTGCGCCAGGATCATGAACTGCACAGGCGTCAAGTCCATGCCCAGCACCCAAGTGTTGATGATCTCTTGGCCACCCAGCAACGCAAAGGCTGCCGAGAAGATGCTGGAGCCCACAAACAACCAACACACCATGGCGCTGGTTTTGGCCGTGAGGTACACCGACTCGCGCAGCACCACATAGTTGAGCCTGCGGTAAGCCGCAGCCAGCAACAAGCCGCCCAGCGAACCCATGGCCGCCGCTTCGGTCGGCGTAGCCAAACCAAAAACGATGGTGCCCAGCACGGCCAAAATCATGATGGCCAGCGGGAAGAACGAGCCCAGCAGCATCTTGAAAATTTCAAGCCTTGCAAAGCTGAAGTAGGCATAAAAGAGGGCCAAGGCCACTGCGCAACTGGCCAAGCCAATCCAGAAGGACAGCGGCGCTTCTTGGCGCTCGGCCTCACCCGCAGGCGTTTGCGGCTCAGCACTGACCGCTACCGACGCAGGCTCTTTGGCAGGCTCCGAAGCTGGTAAAGCTTCAGCTTTGACCTCTTCGGTCTCAGCCGGTGGGGTTTGCAAGCCGTCGGTTTCGGGTTCTGCCAAACCGCTGACGTTTTCCTCTTCTGCAGAATCTGCGGAATCGGACAACTCACCACCCATGGCCACCACGCCTTCCACGGCCTCGACGGGCAGAGGCGCGGTGACTTTGAAGTAAATGGTGCCCATGATCGCTGCGACGGCTAAAAGCGGCAGCAAAGCAATGACCAAGTGGTTGAGCAAGTCGCGCATGGGCACTGCTGCATTGCGCTTGCCCTTGAGGGCGCCGATCAGGCCGGGCAGCACGTTGTTGCTGATGTCTTTGGACACCACCTGCGCAAACGCTGGCAAGGGCACGATGCGGTCTTCGGCCGACATGGGCGGGGCCATGCTGGGTTTGATTTTGGCAATGATGATCACATACAGGACATACAAAGTAGCCAGCATGATGCCGGGGAAAAACGCCCCGGCGTACAACTTGACCACCGACACGCCAGCCGTGGCGCCATAGACGATCAACATCACAGAAGGCGGAATCAAAATACCCAAACAACCGCCAGCGGTGATGGCACCGGCCGACAGTTGCACGCTGTAACCCGCCCGCAGCATGGCGGGCAGCGCCAGCAAGCCCATGAGCGTGACCACCGCGCCCACGATGCCCGTGGCCGTGGCAAAAATGGCGCAGGTCACGATGGTGGCCACTGCCAAGGAACCCGGAACACGGGCCATCGCCAAGTGCATGCTCTTGAACAATTTTTCGATCAGGTTGGCGCGTTCAATGAGGTAGCCCATGAACACGAACAAGGGGATCGAAATCAGCACGTCGTTGGACATGACCGAGAAGGCGCGCTGAACCATCAGGTCGAGCGTCTGCTGAACCGCCAAATCAGGGTTCGAGCTTCGGTAAGCGATCCAGGCGAAGATCATGCCCATGCCCATGAGGGTGAAGGCTGTGGGGAAACCCAACATGATCGCCACCACCACCAAGGCCAGCATGAGCAAGCCCAAATGACCGTTGGCCATCTCGGAAGGAGGAGGCAACAAAACAAAGGCCGACAACACGACCAAGGCCATGATCGTCAGGCCAAACCAGACTTCTTTTTTCATTTTTGCGTTCCCTTGGCAGTCACCAACTCGCCCAGCTTGACGATGTCTTCGTCTTTCACGTTGACCATTTGCTTGAGTTTTTCGACATCGACTTCGTCCACGTCATCACCACGCTTGGGCCACTCACCTTGCTTGATGCACACAATGCACCGCACAATTTCAACCAAACCCTGAGCCAACAGGAAGGCACCCGCAATGGGCAAAATGGTTTTAAAAGGGTAAATGGGTGGACCGTCGGCCGTCACGTTGGAGTGTTCGTTGATGGCCCAGGAATCGGCCGCAAAACCGTAACCGGCATAGGCCAAAGCCACGACACCGGGAATGAAAAAGAGGATGTACAGCGTCAAGTCCAACCAGGCCTGCAGGCGAGGGGGGAAAAAGCCATACAGCACATCGCCACGCACATGCCCGTTCTTGGACAAGGTGTAGGCACCCGCCATCATGAAGAGCGAGCCATACATCATGCTCATGACGTCAAAGGCCCAGGCGTGAGGGCTGTCCAGAACATAGCGGGAGAAAACCTCCCAAGAAATCATGAAGGTCAACGCCACGATCAGCCAGGAGAAAAACTGGCCAATCCATGTGCTGACTTTGTCAATAAAGAGCAACAGGTTTTGCATGAGGGAACCGCATAAATGAATCAGCCATCCAGGTTGACTGGATGGCTGTAGGGGAAGCTAGAAAAAATCAACCTTTTTTAGGGGCTGGGGCTTTCGCTCCGAAGAAGTGGTTCACGGCCATGCGACGGCTGATGTTGGTGTCCTGGTCCCACTTGACCGCACGTTGTGCGAACGCGCGTTGGGATTCCACGATTTCCTTGAACAATGGATTTTCTGCAGACTTCTTGGCGACAATCTCAGTCCAGATTTTCAGCTGGTCTTGCAAAATCGCATCGGGTGTTTTGTAGAACTTGACCTTGTCCTTGGTCTGCAACTCGATGTAGTCCTTGGAGTAACGGTCAATGGCTTTCCAGGACATGTCGGCCGAAGAAGCTTCTGTGGCGATCGCGATCACCGACTTCATCTTGGCAGGCAGCGCGTCGTACTTGGTCTTGTTGAACATGATCTCAAACGTCTCGGCGCTCTGGTGGTAACTTTGCAGCATGCAGACCTTGGAGACATCGGGGAAGCCCAAAATACGGTCAGAGGTGGCGTTGTTGAATTCGGCACCGTCGAGCAGACCGCGGTCCATCGCAGGCACGATCTCGCCGCCTGGCAAGGCGTTCACGGCAGCGCCCATGGCGGTGAACAAGTCAATCGCCAAGCCGTTGGTGCGGAACTTCAGGCCCTTGAAGTCGGACGACTTGGTGATCGGCTTTTTGAACCAGCCCAAAGGCTGAGTCGACATGGGGCCGTACAGGAACGACTGGACGTTGCCACCAATGGAGGCATAGAGCTTGGCCAGCAGTTCAGCACCGCCGCCGTACTTGTGCCAGGACAAAATCATGTTGGCGTCCATGCCGAAGGCTGGGCCAGAGTTCCACAAGGCCAAGGCGTTTTGCTTGCCGTAGTGGTAACCCAACACGCCGTGGCCGCCGTCCAAAGTGCCTTTGGACACGGCTTCGAGCAAACCAAACGCAGGCACCACAGCGCCAGCGGGCAACACTTCGATCTTCAGATCGCCACCGGTCATGTCGTTGACCTTCTTGGCGTAATCCAGGGCGTACTCATGGAAAATGTCCTTGGCGGGCCAAGTGCTCTGCCAACGCATGTTGATCGGGCCGGTTTGGGCCGAAGCGATCATGGGTGCAGACAAGGCACCTGCGGCAACAGCTGCGCCCTTGAGAAGATTACGACGGCGTGAGGTTTGGTTGTCTGACAAGGTAGATCTCCAATCGTTGTTGAACTTTCAAGCGCGAAAAATTACCGCTTGGTTTTTCATTATGTTCTTCGACCCGACTTTGGTCCTAAGTGAAAACCCGAATTCGACATGTCAATTTTTTCAGGTCGAACTGAAAAAAATTCAATTCACCAAATCAAAACCCTGCGCTTCCACACCCATGAAAGCGGCCGTGAAGGCGGACAGGCGGGCATAAAACACAGCCTGGGGATGGGCCTGGATGGCCAGACACATGGGCGACACCCAAGGCTGCAAATGTTGACTAAAGAACGCCATTTGCTGAGTGAGGTTGGACACTGCCACATCATCGCCCGCAATCAGGTAGCGCATCACCTCGAACACATAGGCCGCATGGTCTTCGGTCTCGGACATGTCTTGGCTGCGGGCCAGGCCCAGCGCGGCCAGGTCGTCGCGCAGCCGTACCAGGGGCTTTTCGTTCAAAAAACCACTCAGGTAATGCGAGCCGAACAGGTAGACCTCGGGCTTGCCCACCCCCCCAAACAGGCGGGTGTACTCGTCGGCAATCTGCCGCTGGTTCAGGCTGCGTGCGCTGGCCACCAGCTCGCGCCAAGGCTCCTCCAAAAAGGCCCCAGCATCGGGTGCTTCGGTCACGGCCACTTGCAGCTGACCCAGCAAGGCCTCGCTGGGCGCGGCGTAAAACAACTGCGACAACAAGCCATAAATTTCAGCGCGGGCAGTTTCTTCGTCCAGCGCGTGGCTGCTGGTGGACAGGTTCAGGTCTGGGTTCATGGCAGGCATTTATCGGGTTTTGGGGGGCAGCTGGCCATCGGTGATCCGCACTTGGTTGTCGTCGGTGAACATGTCCACCACGCGGCAGTCTCCGCACATTTTCAGGCGCTCCAAGGCTGGCCCCTGGAACATGCTGTGGCCCGTCAAGCGCCCCAGCATGGTCTCAATCGCCTTGAGGGTGCCAAAGGGTTTGGCGCAGCGGATGCAGGCGTAAGGCGGGCTGCTGTGCACCACACGCGGCTGCGTCCGCTCGGCCAGCAGCGACAGGCGCGGCTGCAGCGTGATGGCGGTTTCGGGGCAGGTGGTGGCACACAAGCCGCATTGCACGCAGTTTTTCTCGACGAACTTCAGCTCTGGCTGCAGCGGGTTGTCTTGCAAGGCCGAGGAAGGGCAAGCGCCCACGCAGCTCATGCACAAAGTGCATTTGCTACCATCAACCGTGATGCTGCCCAGGGGCGAACCGGCCGCTGGCAAATCGAGCGCCTTGGGGCGAGTGCCTTCATCCATGGCCATCACGGGCGACTGGGCCATGAGGTGGTCGATGACCAGCTCCAGGTTGCTGCGCTTTTCGGCCTGCACCGCGTGGCGGGCGGCGACGGCCGGGCCTGTGGGCAGGCTGGCGGCCTTGAGGCTGCGGGCGCACAAGCGTTGCAAATCAGCGTCCAAAGATGTGGCGGTTTTGGCTTCGATCAGCTGGAAATGCACCCCGGTGTAACCCAGGCCATTGAGCAGACTCTGGGCCACGGCCATTTGTTCCATGAGCGCAGCGCGGTATTGCGGCGCTTCTTCGGCGGTGATCAGCACCATGACCTGGCGTGCGCCATAGGCCACGGCCGAGAGCCACAACTCCATGCCCACACTGGCGGTGTGCCACAAGGCCACAGGCATCACGCGGGCGGGCACGCCTTGCATCACGCCCAGCTGCGCGCCCCGGCCCAGCTCGTCGATCAGGGCCTGGCCTTTTTCTTGGCTGTGCAGCAGCAGCGCGGCGTCGCGCCCACCAGCGGCCTGGTAGGCCGAGAGCAATGCGCGGATCTTGGCGCCCTGCTCTGCCGGGCGCGGGTAGGCATAGGTCAGGGCCCCGGTCGGGCAAGCCGTGGTGCAGGCCCCGCAACCCAC
>JBIKQY010000135.1:0-6731 GCA_044349465.1 Limnohabitans sp.
TATGGCAGTTTTTACCTGCGCGAGGGCAGCGACAAGCCCATGGTGCTGCTGGCCTCGGGCACGGGCTTTGCCCCCATCAAGGCGCTGATCGAGCACATGCAGCACCGCGGCATCACCCGGCCCGCTATCCTGTACTGGGGTGGTCGCCGCCCTGCTGACCTGTACATGGCCGACTGGGTAGAGGCCCGCTTGGCCGAGATGCCCAACTTGCGCTACGTGCCCGTGATCTCGAACGCCGAAGCGCAAGACAACTGGACAGGCCGCGCCGGCTTTGTGCACCAAGCGGTGTTGCAGGACTTCCCGGATTTGTCGGGCCATCAGGTCTATGCCTGCGGCGCGCCCATCGTGGTGGATTCGGCCAAGCGCGACTACGTGGCGCAAGGCGGTCTGCCCGAAGAAGAGTTCTACGCGGACTCGTTCACGTCTGAGGCCGACAAAGCCAAAGCTTGATGGCCTAGCGCCTTGGTGGGAGGCCGCCCCTGCGGCCGAATGATCGCCACAAGCAAAACAACCATTCGCGAGCAGGGGCTCGCTCCCACAAGATGCCTTTGCACTGACCTTGTTTCGGAGACTCCCCATGACTTTGCTCACCCGCCGCCAGTTTGCAGCCGCTTCACTCGCCCTCAGCGCCCCTGCATGGGCTCAAGGCAAAACGATCCGCATCATCGTGCCTTACGCAGCCGGTGGTCCGATCGATGTCACGGCGCGGGCATTGGCCGAGCGCGTGAAAGACAGCCTGGGCACGGTGATCATTGAAAACCGACCTGGCGCAGGCGGCAATCTGGGTGCTGACGTGGTGGCCAAAGCCGCGCCCGATGGCCTGACGATCGGCATCGCGGCCGTCGCCACACACGCCATCAACCCCTGGCTGTTTGCCAAGATGCCTTACGACGCCAGCCGTGACTTTGCGCCCATCACGCAAATGCTGCGCGTGCCCAATGTGCTGGTGATGAACGCCGAAACCGCACAGCGCCTGAAGATCAACACCCTGGCCGATTTGGTGGCGTATGCCAAAGCCAACCCCGCCAAACTGAACTTTGGCTCTGGCGGCAACGGCAGCGCAGGCCATCTGGCAGGCGAAATGTTCAAACGCGCGGCAGGCATTTTTGCGGTGCACATTCCCTACAACGGCGGCAATCCAGCCCAGCTGGCTTTGCTGTCGGGTCAGGTTGACTTCAACTTCGACAACCTGGCCACGGCTGCGGCCAACATCAAGGCGGGCAGGCTCAAAGCCCTGGCCGTGACCACCGCCCAGCGCAGCAACGCCCTGCCCGATATTCCGAGCATGAGCGAAACCCTGAAAGATTTTGAAATCGACACCTGGTGGGGTCTGGTGGCCCCTGCGGCCACGCCACGCGATGTGGTGGAGCGCCTGAACAAGGCCTTTGTGGCCGCACTGCAAGCCCCTGAGACCAAAACACGCTTTTCCCAACTGATGGCCGAACCCGTGGGCAACACGCCTGAGCAGTTTGGTGCGTTCATGAGGAAAGAATTGACACGCTACGAAAGCGTGGTCAAGGCCAGCGGCGCACGGGTGGATTGAGCCAAAATTCACGCGCGGTTTTTTGCGGTCATACCGGACTTGATCCGGTATCCATGCCCCCGGACGTCATGACGAGATAGACCCCGGATCAAGTCCGGGGTGACACTTGAGTGTCAGGGGTGACGAAGGGTCTGAAACTACTCACCCAAATAAGCTGCACGCACCTTCGGGTCTTCGAGCATGTCCTTGCCCACACCGGTCATGGTGATGAGGCCCGAGTCCATCACATAACCACGGTCGGCAATCGCCAGCGCACGGCTGGCGTTTTGCTCCACCAGCAGCACGGTGACGCCCTGAGCGTACACGTCGCGCACCACTTCAAAGATCTTGTCGACCATGATGGGCGACAAGCCCATGGAAGGTTCGTCGAGCAACAAGACCTTGGGGCGACTCATCAAGGCACGGCCCATGGCCAACATCTGCTGCTCGCCACCCGACATGGTGCCCGCCAGCTGGTCTTTGCGCTCACGCAGTCGCGGGAAGATGGTGAACATTTTCTCGATGTCGTCGGCAATGCCTGCATTGTCCGAGCGAATGTAAGCGCCCATTTGCAGGTTTTCGGTGATGGTCATGCGGGTGAACACGCCACGGCCTTCCGGGACCATGGCCAGGCCTTGCTTGACCAAGTCCCAAGGGCCTTGGCCCTGGATGCTTTTGCCCAAGTATTCAATGTCACCCGCTTGCAAGGGCAAGGTGCCGGTGATGGCTTTCATGGTGGTGGTTTTGCCCGCACCGTTGGAGCCGATGAGCGAGACAAGCTCGCCCTCGCGCACCTCCAGGCTCACGCCTTTCACGGCCTGAATGCCGCCATAGCCCACTTGCAGGTCTTTGACTTTCAAAAGAACATTGGCCATCTCAGTGCCCTCCCGTGCCCAGATAGGCTTCAATCACTTTGTCATTCTTCTGCACATCGGCCGGTGTGCCTTCGGCAATTTGTTTGCCGTAATCGAGCACCGTCACGCGGTCACACAAACCCATGACCAGCTTCACATCGTGTTCGATCAACAAAATGGTGCGGTTGTCTTTGCGGATCTGGTCGATCAACTCGCGCAGTTGCACTTTTTCGGTAGCGTTCATACCAGCGGCAGGTTCATCGAGCGCAATGAGTTGCGGATCGGTGGCCAAGGCGCGGGCGATCTCCAGGCGGCGCTGGTCGCCATAAGACAAGGTGCGGGCCTTGAAGTCGGCATATTTGCCGATGCCCACGTAGTCGAGCAACTCTTGCGCCCGCTGGGCAATCGCGGCCTCTTCGGCCTTGAAACCAGGCGTGCGGAAAATCGCACCCAGCAAGCCCGAGTGGGTGCGTACATGGCGGCCCACCATCACGTTTTCGAGGGCAGTCATTTCAGCGAACAAACGGATGTTCTGGAAAGTACGGGCAATACCCGCCTTGGCCACTTCGTGCACGGCCGTGGGCTGGTAGGGCTTGCCCGCCAACTCAAAAGTGCCGCTGTCGGGGGTATACAGGCCCGTGATCACGTTGAAGAACGTGGTTTTACCCGCGCCATTGGGGCCGATCAGGCCATAGACCTGACCGCGCTGAATGGTGATGCCCACATCAGACAGCGCTTGCAAACCGCCGAAACGCTTGGAAATACCTGAAACATGGAGGACCGTGTCTTTGTTGGCTGTTGGATTCATGGTCTGCTCCTTCATTTCGTCGTGAGCGATTTGCCATGCTCAGGCGAAGGCCACAGCCCGCGAGGCCGCATCAACATGATCACGATCATGGCCAGCGCCACCAACAACTGACGCATGATGGACGCATCCAAACGCCCACCGGTCATCTCCTGCAAGGGGCCTGCCACATAGCGCAGCACCTCGGGCAAAGCCGATAACAAGATCGCGCCCAAAATCACGCCGGGCAAATAGCCCAGCCCACCCAAAACCACCATGGCCACGATCATCACCGACTCCATCAGGCTGAAGGACTCGGGCGAGATGAAACCCTGGAAGCCGGCAAACATCGCACCCGACACGCCCCCAAAAGTGGCACCCATGCCAAAGGCCAGCAGCTTGAGGTTGCGGGTGTTCAGACCCATGGCCTTGGCAGCGACTTCGTCTTCACGAATGGCCATCCAGGCGCGGCCAATGCGGGACACCTCCAGGCGGTGCGAGATCAAAATCGTCACCAGCACCAGGCTCAGGAACAGGTAGTAGTACAGCGAGACCGAGGCGATTTCAAAATCGCCAATCATCAGCTTTTGACCCAGGTTCACGCCAAATATCGAGATCGGATCGATCTGCGACAGCCCCTTGGGTCCGTTGGTGATGTTGACCGGGTGGTCCAGGTTGTTCATGAACACACGGATGATTTCACCAAAGCCCAAAGTCACGATGGCCAGGTAGTCGCCGCGCAGCTTGAGTGTGGGGGCTCCCAGGAGCATGCCAAACAAACCCGCCAAGGCAGCAGCCAGGGGCACAATCAACCAGATCGGCATGTGCATGCCCTCCGGGAACATGCCCGCCAAGGTGCTGAAAGTGTTGATCAGGTGTGGCGACGACAGCAGGCCATACATGTAGGCCCCCACCGCAAAAAAGGCCACATAACCCAGGTCCAGCAGACCTGCGTAGCCCACCACAATGTTCAGGCCAATGGCCAACAGGATGTAGAGCAAGGCCATGTCGGCGATGCGCACCCAGGCATTGCCAAACATCTGCAGCACCAGCGGCAGGATCAGCAGGCCCACACCGATCAGGATGTATTGGAGTGTCTTGTTGTTTTTCATGTTCACCTCCATCAAGCGCGGTCGGCCACACGTTCACCCATGAGGCCCGAAGGGCGCAGGGTCAACACGATGATCAACACGATGAACGCAAAAATGTCGGTGTAATGGCTGCCCAACACACCGCCTGTGAGATAACCGATATAGCCCGAACCAATGGCTTCAATCAGGCCCAACAAAATGCCACCAATGACGGCTCCGGCCAGGTTGCCAATGCCGCCAAACACCGCAGCGGTGAAGGCTTTGAGGCCAGGCAAGAAGCCCATCGCGTGTTGCGCGGTGCCGTAGTTGGAGGCGTACATCACACCGGCAATGGCGGCGAGCACAGCACCAATCACAAAGGTAGCCGAGATGACCATGTCTGGCTTGACGCCCATCAAGGCGGCCACACGCGGGTTCTCTGACGTGGCCCGCATGGCGCGGCCTAAGCGGGTGTAATTGACCAGCCACATCAAGACCGCCAAAGACACGGCCGTGACGCCCAAAATCATGATTTGGGTGGGCGTGATCACCACACCCCCCATGTTGATCGGGGTGCTGGAGAGCAATGTGGGGTAAGCCTTGTAGTTGGGCTTCCAGATGATCATGGCCAAGGTCTGCAACAAAATGCTCATGCCAATGGCGGTGATCAGGGGCGCCAGTTTCGGGCTGTTGCGCAAAGGCCGATAGGCGACCTTTTCAATGGTGAAGTTGAGCACCGCAGCAACAACGCAAGCAATCAATGTGGCCAAGATCAAAATGACCCAGCCCGGCGAGCCGGGCATGGCGTCTTGCATCATCCCGATGGCCGACCAGCTCGTCAGAGCGCCCACCATCAGCACTTCACCGTGCGCAAAATTGATCAAGTTGATGATGCCGTACACCATGGTGTAGCCCAAGGCCACCAGGGCGTACATGCTGCCCATGACCAGGCCGTTGATGACCTGCTGGAAAAAGACGTCCATTGATTTCTCCGTGTTTTGACCTGCGCTTAGCGGGTCTTAGCTTCGGTTGTTGTTGTCGAATCGGGCAGCACCTTGTGGGCGAACCAGACCACTTGCAAAAAACCCCGCCAGTTTCATTCGACACCTGGCGGGGTGGCGGGATTGTAGTGAAAGAAAGGATCGCGCCAGTATTCATTCCCGTCGGGACTTACCCTGTGGCCGAATTTTTCTTTCGCAGTTCTTCCAGTTTGTCGGCAATTTTGATTTCCAAACCCCGGCGAACCGGTTTGTAGAAACCTGGTTCGGGCATACCTTCAGGCAAATACCGCTCACCCGCCGCAAAGCCGTCTTCCTCGTCGTGGGCATAGCGATAGCCCTTGCCGTAGTCCAAATCTTTCATCAGCTTCGTGGGGGCGTTGCGCAAATGCATGGGCACTGGACGGGTGCCGTCTTTTTTGACCCAAGCCTTGGCCTGGTTAAAGGCTTTGTAGGCCGCATTGGATTTGGGGGCCACGGCCAAATAAATCACGCACTGCGCCAGTGTCAGCTCGCCCTCGGGGCTGCCCAAGCGCTCGTACACCTCGGCCGCGTCCAGCGCCATGCGCAGCGCTCGCGGGTCGGCCAGGCCAATGTCTTCGCTGGCCATGCGGATCAAACGCCTGGCCATGTAGCGCGGGTCAGCTCCGCCGTCGAGCATGCGCACGAACCAATACAGGGCGGCATCGGGGTCCGAGCCACGCACCGATTTGTGCAGGGCGCTGATGGTGTCGTAGAACTGCTCGCCGCCTTTGTCGTATCGGCGCATGCGCTCGCCCAACACGCGCATCAGCCACGCGTCGGTCACCGGATCGATGCTTTCCTGCTGGGCCGCCATGGCCAGTGTTTCCAGCGTGTTGAGCAAACGCCTGGCATCGCCGTCGGCATAGGCCAGCAAGCGGGCCAACGCATCTTGCTCGATGGCGGGAATGGCTTGAATGGCCTGCGCCCGCAGCACAATGCTTTGCAGGTCCTCCTCGTTCAGGGGCTGCAGCACATACACCGCTGCCCGCGACAGCAAAGCCGAATTCACCTCAAAAGAAGGGTTCTCGGTGGTGGCACCAATGAAGGTGAACAGTCCGCTTTCCACATGCGGCAAAAACGCGTCTTGCTGGCTTTTGTTGAAGCGGTGCACCTCGTCCACAAACATGATGGTGCGCTGGGGGTGCAAGCCTGTGCGGGCGGCTTCGGCTTTTTCCACAGCTTCGCGGATGTCCTTGACACCGCCCAGCACGGCGCTGATGCTCAAAAATTGCGCATCAAACGCATCGGCCATCAAACGGGCAATGGTGGTTTTGCCTACGCCCGGCGGCCCCCACAAAATGCAGCTGTGCGGCTGGCCTGACTCAAAGGCCAGACGCAGTGCCATGCCCTCACCCAACAAATGCTGCTGGCCAATCACCTCACCCAGCTGGCGTGGGCGCAAGCGCTCGGCCAAAGGGGCGTGAGAGGCGTGGGGCGATAAACTGGCGGCTTTCATCGGCACCCAAGCAGCATCAAGGG
>JBIKQY010000136.1:0-6726 GCA_044349465.1 Limnohabitans sp.
GTTGGTGATGTGACCGGTTTGGGTCAGGAACACGATGCCCTTGAGCCATTCGGCCTCGGTCAGTTTCACCTCGCGCGCAAACCCGTGCAAGTGCCGCACCAGACTGAGCATGATCTCTTTGAGTCGGGGATCCGGTGTGTTGGCCAGGCGTTCGAGCACCGATTCGGTGATGTGGTTTGCGTTCAGGTTTTCCATGGCCAGGTGTTTTTCGTGAAAGGGGTCACTCAAAGGGTGTCTCGGGACTGACGGACAAAGCCCGAGCGGTGTCTGTTTGTCATTATGATGAATTGAACGCACTGGCCCTTGGGCTTCACGATCGGGCCCCATGATCGTGCTTCAAGATCGGAACGACAAGTTGGGTGACGGTGCAACTCAGGATGTAATAAAGCCGATGAACAAGTCTTTGAAAGAGGCCCAGCAAGGCCAGACCAACGCAGCAGACCCCATCGTGGTGGATGTGCTGATTGCAGGCGGTGGGCCTTTTGGTTTGATGTTGGCCATTGAGCTGGGGCGTCGTGGTGTGCGGACTTTGTTGGTGGACCCGAAACCCGGCACCGCCTTCAACCCGCAGGCCAATGCCACGCAGGCGCGCACCATGGAGCATTTCCGGCGTTTGGGTTTTGCCCACGAGATCCGGGCGCAGGGCTTGCCTGCCGATCACCCGACCGACATCGCTTATTTCACCCGTTTCACAGGCCATGAACTGGCGCGCTTGCCCTTGCCCACGGCTGCACAAGCCACCCAGGCCATCAAGACGATGCAAGGCTCCTGGAGCGCGGCCGAGTTGCCACACCGTGTGTCGCAAAAGTTTGTCGAAAAAACACTGCTCAGCCAGGCACAGGCCTGCCCCTCGAACGATTTGCGCTATGGCTGGGCCTTGAAGCACTTCTCGCAAACCGAGGCCGGTGTGCAGGCGGTGGTGACACCTGTGGCCGGTGGGGCCGATGTGACGGTGCATGCCGCTTATCTGGTGGGGGCCGATGGCGCGCGCAGTGCGGTGCGTCACCAATTGGGCATCGCCTGGGGCGGTTCCACCGGCATCAAGCGCGATTTCATGGGCGGCAAGATGTTTGCGGTGTATCTGCGGGCGCCTGATTTTTACAAGGCTTTTCCCCATCGCAAGGCCTGGATGTATGTGACGGTGAATGCCCAGCGCAGGGCTTTCATGGCCTCTGTCGATGGTGGCAGCGAGTTTGCATTTCACGCAGCGGTACACGAAGGCGAAGATGCCGACGCCTGGACACCTGCCGATGCCCAGCGCATCTTCAACCAGGCCATGGGGCAGGACATTCCCATTGAAGTCTTGTCGGTGGGCACCTGGATGGCCGGGCACGCCTTGGTGGCAAACGCCTTTCAGCAAGGCCGCGTGTTCATTGGCGGAGATGCTGCCCACCTGTTCACGCCCACCGGCGGCCTGGGCTACAACACGGCTGTGGAGGATGCGGTCAACCTGGGCTGGAAGCTGGCCAGCGTGGTCCGGGGCATCGCGCCTGCGCGCTTGCTGGACACCTATGCCCAAGAGCGAATGCCTCTGGCGCACCGCAACACCGCTTATGCACGCCAGTTTGCAGACTCGGTGGGTTTGTTTGCGGCCACACCTGAATTGGAAGAGGCGTCTGAGCGGGGCGAGCGCACGCGGCAAATGGCGTCAGAGCATCTGAATGGGCATGTGCGCCTGGAGTTCAACATCCCCGGGGTGACGTTTGGCGCGCGCTACGACGGCTCTGCGATCGTGGTGGCCGATGGCAGCACACCACCGCCCGACGCGGCCAACAGTTACCAGCCCAGTGCCTGCCCGGGTGGGCGTCCGCCGCATGCCTGGCTGGCCGATGGGCGTTCGCTTTATGACACCTTTCACAGCGAATGGACCTTGCTGCAACTGGGCCCTCAGCCTCTGGATGCCTCGGCATTTTTGGCGGCAGCCAATCGCTTGGGCATGGACCTGAAGGCCGTGACACACAGTGCTGATGATCTGCTGGCTTTGTATGAGGCGCCGTGGGTCTTGATTCGCCCCGATCAGGTGGTCGCCTGGCGCGGCCACGATGACCAGCAGGCTTTGCAGGTTTTGCAGCAGGCCATGGGCATGGCCTGAGGGGCGGCTAGGGTGATCTGCCCGCTGTCCTGATGGATCCGTTCCCTTGACGTCTTGTGTCATATGCAAGGGATGGTTTTTTGTAGGAGCCCACCCTGTGGGCGATGGGCGTGGCACACGCCCCTAAGGTGGCCCTGCAAACCATCGCCCACAGGGTGGGCTCCTACAAAAAATGAACGCATGGCCGACTCACCATGCCATCTTGATGGGTCGTATCAATGGCTGCGGGTCGCCCACATCGTGACAGTGTGCAGGCCCAGCACCGTGAGGGCCAGTGAGCCGAACAAGTGCAAGCTGGCCGTGCCTGCCGCCAGCGCAAAGCGGCCTTGCTGCAGCATGGCCACCACCTCGGCTGAAAAGCTGGAAAACGTGGTGAGTGCCCCCAGAAAACCCGTGACCAGGGCCAAGCGCCAAACCGGGTCGAGCTCGGGCAGTTGCTGGAACACCCCTACGCACACACCCACCAAGTAGCCACCGATCAGGTTGGCCGCCAAGGTGCCCCAAGGAAGCAGGCCAGCGCTTGCGGTGCTGGGGTTGAGCCACAGGCCCAGTTGCCAGCGCGACAGCGCACCCACACAAGCACCCAGGCAAATCGCGATCACCGTGAGCATGGCGGGGGTCCTTTCGCTTGGGGTTTACCGACGATTAAAACGGCGGGTCTTCGTCGGTCGCCTCTGCGCCCGTTGCACCCGTCTTGAGGGTCGAATTCACCACGGTGCGCGTTGGGTTCGGCTGGGCTGGATCGGCCGCCGCTGCGCCCAGTTCCATCTCACCACCCAAGGCCTCGATCAGGCTGTCGATCAGCGGCCCGAGCAAGCCGGTGGACAGGGCCACGTCGGCGTCAAAGCGGTCTTCGTTTTTGTCGGTGCCCGACTCGTCCATCACGCCGTCGAGGTACTGCACTTTTTTCAGCTGCAGGGTCTCGGTCAGCACAAAGGCCACGCGCCCGTCCCAGCTCAGCGCCAGTTGCGTGGGCAACTTGCCTTCCATCACGTGCTTGCGCACATCGTCATTGGCCAAGTGGTGGCGGGTGAAGCGCACGCTGGCGGCGTCTTCGCCGGTGGACTTGAGCACGGTTTCGCGCTCGACTGTCAGGTCGGCGGGCCATTCGTCGGGCGTCTGCGCCAAGAGCCATTGCGTCATGGCCGCTTGTGGCGAGGTCACGGTTTGGATCAAGGACACGGACAAGCCACCCATCACGTTCATCAGGGCCGACATGACTTCGTCGGCCTTGCCTTGGCTGCCTGCATTGAGCACCAAGCGGCGGTTTTCCAGGTCCATCCAAACCAGCACGGTGGACTGGCGCGCAAAGGCCTGGGGCAGCAGCGACAACAGCACGTCGTCCATCAGGTCGCGCTTTTCTTTTTTGCCAGGCTTGCGACCGGTGGCAGCCTCGATCTCGGCGACGCGTTCGTCCACCTTGCGGCGCACCACATTGCCGGGCACCGCCTTGGACTCGATCATCAGCTTCATGATCCACTGACCCGAGACCGATTCAACCAGCGGGCCATGGGCTTCGCCCCGGGGCGGCACCCAGCCAATGGATTTGTCCTGGCTGGCGCCACATTCCACAAATTGCACCGGCTCCAGCGCCGCTTGCACATCGGCCAATGTGGGCGCAAAGCCCTCGCCGATGCGGTAAACCATCACATTTTTAAACATCCGTCACTCTTTCATGCCTTGTCAGGCCAGCGCGGCATCTTACCGGAGTGAGCGGATGACTTTACTTGGGGACGCCCATCAAAAGATTGGGCACGCTGGTGACGATGGAAGGGAAAACGGTGATCAGCACAATGCCCAGTATCAAGCAGCCGAAAAAGGGCAGCGTCACGGTGGCGATGCGGTTGCTGTCGATGCCGGTCATGTTCTGCAACACAAACAGGTTAAAGCCCACGGGGGGTGTGATTTCCGCGATCTCGATCAACATGATGATGAAGATGCCGAACCAAACCAGATCAAATCCGGCCTTTTGGATCATGGGCAACACCACCGCGCTGGTCAGCACGATCATCGAGATGCCATCCAGCGCCGTGCCCAAAATCAGGTACACCACCACCAGCACGCCAATCAGGCCAAAGGGCGAAAGGTTCATGGCGTGCACAACCTCGGCCAACTCGCGTGGAATACCGGTGAAGGCCATGGTCTTGGTCAAGAAGGCCGCGCCTGCCAAGATGAACATGATCATGCAGCTCACGCGGGTGGCGCTCACCAGGCCTTGCCAGAAATTTTGCCAAGTCAGGCTGCGCCCGGCTGCCGCAATGGCCAATGAGCCCAGCACGCCATAGGCTGCGCATTCGGTGGCGGTGGCGATGCCCGCCACCAGCACCCACACGATGAAGACAATCAACAAGCCACAAGGAATCAAGCTGCCTGAGCGCCGCATCTTTTCCATGAAGGTGGTTGGAGCCTCTGCAGGCGGCACCTTGTCGGGGTTGCGAAGGCTCCACCAAATGATGTAGCCCGAAAAAAGCCCCATCAACAAAAAGCCGGGCAGAAAGCCCGCCAAAAACAGCCTGATCACGCTGGCGTCTGCCGCCACGGCGTAGACCACCATGGTGATGGACGGCGGAATCAAAATGCCCAGGCCGCCTGCTGCGGCGAGTGAGCCCAGCGCGATGTTGCGGTCGTAGCCGCGCTTTTCCAGCTCGGGCAGGGCCACTTTGGCGATCGTCGCGCAGGTGGCGGCCGACGAGCCCGAGACCGAGCCGAAAATGCCACAACCCAAAATGGTGGTGTGCATCAATCGCCCCGGCACTTTGGACAACCAGGGCGAGAGGCCGTCGAACATCTGTTCGGACAGCTTGGTGCGGTACAAAATCTCGCCCATCCAAATGAACATGGGCAGTGCCGCCAGTTCCCAGCTGGACGAGGTTTCCCAGAAAGAGGAAAACAGGTTTTTGCCGGGCACGGTGTTGGTGAAGAAAGCCTGTCCGACCCAGCCCACAATGGCCAGCGTCATGGCGATCCACACGCCGCCGCTGAGCATCAACAACATCAAAAAGAGGAGCAGGCCTCCGATTTCAAGCAGGCCCATCAAAGCTCCTCAGAAAAATCACCACGGGCGTGCCGCTCTTCGACACGCGCCACATAACTGGGCTTGCCACCGCGGAACACGCACACGCATTCATCGATCACGGCAATCACCAAAATCGCCGAGCCAATGACAAAGCTCATCTGCGGAATCCAGATCGGGATCGCCACCATGTTGCCTGCGATGTCGTTGAACTCGTAGCTCTCCCAGGTGAAGCGCGCAGCCCAATAGCCCAAATAGCCAATGGCCACGGTCGCGACGGACAGTGAGATCAACTCCAGCCAGCGGCGCACGGGCTTTGATACCGATTCGAGCACCAGGGTGACGCGGACAAAGTCGCCGTTGCGAAAGCTGTAGGCCATGCCCAAGAAAGCAGCGGCCGCACACAGCCAAGCCACGATGTCGTTGACCCAGGAGACACGCCAATCCATCACACGCCCCACTGAAGCACCGATCATCAAAATCAGGATGGAGAGCACGCACAGGGCGGCAAGTTGCCCCCCTAGCAAGTACAGGCCATCCAGAAAACGGCGCACCGTGGAAGCGCGAGGGGGAAGACTGGCGTTCATCCGGTGTTACTTCTTGTTGTACGCGTCCACAAGACCCTTGCCTTCGGCACCGGACTTGTCCAGCCATTCCTTGAGCATGGTGTCGCCCACCTTCTTCATGTCGGCCTTGAGCTGGGCCGATGGAGGGGTGACCGTCATGCCGTTGGCTTTGAGGGTTTCCAAAGTGGTGGTGTTGACCTTGCGCGATTCGGTCCAGCCGCGGGTTTCGGCGTCGGCTGCGGCTTTCATCACCGCGTCTTGGCTGGCTTTGTCCAAGGCATCAAAAGCCTTCTTGTTGGCGATCACGGCATTTTTGGGCAACCAGGCCTGCACGTCGTAATAAAACTTCAGGTGTTCAAAGAGCTTGCTGTCCACGCCGGTGGCACCCGAGGTCATGGTCGACTCGACCACGCCGGTTGCCAAGGCTTGTGTGAATTCGGCCGCTTGAACGGTCACAGGTTGGGCACCCACCAGCTCGGCAATGCGGGCCGTGGACGGGCTGTACGAGCGCCACTTGATGCCCTTCAGATCAGCCGCACTGTTGAGGGGCTTTTTGCTGTAAATGCCCTGTGGTGGCCAAGCCACCGAGTACAAGAGCACCATGCCCTGCTCGGCCAGCTTCTTCTCCATCAGGGGCTTTTGCGCTTTGTACAGTTTCATGCTCTCGTCGTAGCTGTCGGCCAGGAAGGGCAGGCCATCGGCTGCGTAAATGGGCCACTCGTTGCTGAAGTTGGCCAGCAAAATTTCACCCACTTGGGCCTGGCCGCCTTGCACGGCACGCTTGATTTCAGGCGCCTTGAACAGGGAGGCGTTGGCATGCACTGTGATTTTGAGTTTGCCCGCTGTGGCCTTGTCCACATCGGCTGCGAACTGGATCATGTTGACCGAGTGGAAATTCGTGGCTGGGTAAGCGGCGGGCAAGTCCCACTTGGTTTGGGCCGACACGAAGCCGGAGACAGCGAGCAGACCAGCCAGCAGGCTGAGGTGAAGGGCGCGACGTTGCATGAGAACTCCTGTGAATGTGGAATGAA
The DNA here is from genome assembly GCA_044349465.1 of Limnohabitans sp. GTDB lineage: Bacteria > Pseudomonadota > Gammaproteobacteria > Burkholderiales > Burkholderiaceae_C > Limnohabitans_A. The sequence continues at coordinate 6,703 of JBIKQY010000136.1, forward strand.
CGGTCAAACAGGCCGTGCAAGAAA